>JAILFE010000234.1 GCA_024697725.1 Oscillospiraceae bacterium | reverse complement strand
CGTTCAAAATCCCACATGACATCGTTCAGAGAAAAATCCCCTGATTTGGTGTATGACCGTGCGGTCTTTGTATAGAATTTCGGCATCTGCTGTGCGGCGACCTTTTTCCCCTGTGTGGTATATCCGGATATGATGCCGTGTCCGCTGTTGCATACCATGCTGTAATCGGCATCAAGAGCCTGTGCAGCCTTATATGCATATGTCTTCGTGCCGTCCTCTGTCGCGGTGCTGAAATGGTGCTCCTTCACTTCATCGTCAACGCCATAGCCGCAGGTTATCGAATCGCCTATGAATTCTATTTTCAGAGCTTTTCCTTCTGTCGGGACGGGGTCATTATCCGAATCCACCGTGATATCCCTTATCCCGAATGCCGAATTCGACGCCTCGGAGAGCTTTATTATGCTTACGGTATTTTCCTTATCTTCATCGGATGAGAAGATCTCGTAGGTCTTTTCCTTTTCCCTGACAAGCTCGTCGAGGACTCTTTCTCCGTTGAGATATACCGCAAATCTCGCATAATTGCCATCTCCGTTCGTGTTTGCGGTATCGTCCCCGAGAACGGTCACAGAAGCCGAAGTTCCCGTAAAGCTGAATTCACAGCCGCTGTCGGTCTGACCGAGCCACAATACTCCGTCGTTCTCTGCGGTGCGCCCGAGCAGTTTGACATATTTTTCATCGGCGGCAGAGAATGTCATGGGCTGATCTTCTGTATGTTCAGTCTCTGCGGAAGTATCCGTTTCAGAGACCTGAATATCCGGAGCCGTGCTGCCGGAAGTTGTGCTTTCCGCTGTATTTCCCGCAGTCTGCCCACATGAGCAGAGCATTAATGCCGCAAGCATCACGGGATATATTCTTTTCATATCTATCATTCATGATACCTTTCTGCTATTTCTTCAAATCTGAGCCTGCCGCCGAAGATATCGAGAGCACTCCCGACCGTGAAATCGACTCTTCCGCCGCCTTCACGCTCTATCAGCATTATATCGTCGTATGAGCCGATGCCGCCCGCGTAGGTACACGGCACGGGCGAATATTTCCCGAGCAGCCGCACTACATCGGTCTCGATGCCCATCGCCCTGCCCTCAACATCAGCCGCATGGACAAGGAACTCATCGGCATATCCTGCAAGATCGTCAAGAGCAGCCTCATCCAGCACGGTATCGGTGAATTTCTGCCAGCGGTCTGTGACGATATAGTATCTCCCGTCCCTTTTGCGGCAGGAAAGATCGAGCACGATATGCTCTCTCCCCACAGCATTTACGAGCTTTTCAAGATTTTCGCGGGATATCATACCGTCTTTGAAAACATACGAGGTCACGATGATATGGCTCGCTCCCTTTCCGATAAATCCCGCTGCGCTGTCGGCATCCACGCCGCCGCCCGCCTGCATCCCGCCGGGATATGCGTCAAACGCGGCATAAGCCTGTGAAAGATCGGCTGCGTAATGCTCCGATGTCTTCGGGTCGAGCAGTATGATATGTCCACCGCGGAGCCCGTGCTCCTTATAGAGCTGTGCGAAATATCCCGCGTCCCGATCGGAGACGAAATTTTCGACCGCTCCGTCCCTGTCGCTCAGAGTTCCGCCGACTATCTGCTTTACCGCCCCGTGATGTATATCTATGCATGGTCTGAATCTCATATTATATTACCCGTTTTTCTTCAACAGATCTGAGCTCTTCTTTTTCTTGTCATAATACAGTGCTGCGTCCGCCTTGTCGAGATAATCCTGTACGTGTACTTTTTCACTGCATTTGAAGGTATATACTCCGATGCTCATCCTTACGTTGTACGGCTTGCCGCTCGTTTTGTTGTGCTCGTCTGCTATGCTCTTGATGCGGCTGTATATCTCCTTTGCAAAGCTGTCGTCGCTCACTACGGCGAGTGCCGCAAATTCATCTCCGCCTATGCGGGCGATGACATCCGATGAACGCAGTCCCTTCTTAAGATATTCGGCGGCACAGTTTATCGCATAATCGCCGTCGCCGCGGCCGTATATGTCGTTTATCCTTTTCAGATCATCGAGGTCTCCGTATATCAATACTCCTGTAAGGCCGTCGTTCTCGCTGCTCTGTATCTGGAGGTTCGCGTATTTGTAGAATCCGCGGCGGTTATATGCTCCCGTCAGCTCATCGGACATTGAAAGGCGGCTCGATACCATATCCGTGTCATTTGCCTGTGCAAGCGGGCCCTTCACCTTCTTCAGCATTTCGAGCATATTTATCGCGGTGCATATCTGCGGCGATACGGAGTATATATTCGAGAAGAACTCATAGTCCAGGTCGCATACAAGCAGTCCGAACTGCACCTCTGCGGAATACAGCGGCGAAAGCACCACCGTGCGGCGCATATCCGCCGGTGAATACCTGTTTTCAAAGAAATCCTTCCCCGCTATGACCTGATCCTTGCCGTTGAGCGTGCAGAGCCTGCTCCCGATGTTATACGCCTTCAGGTTCATGGTCTCGGGGATGCGCCATTCCGAATCGGGAGTATTTATTATCGGCTTGTCATAGATATATACATACCCGTTCATGATATGCACTCTGCACAGATTGTTTATGATCGCATAGAAGCACTTGTCGTCCTCGTCCGCGTGCATGAGCATATTCTTGGTTATATTCCCTATGAGATAGTAGTTCGATGTCAGATCGGCATTGCGCTTTGTGGTAGCACCGAGCACATGATCGGAGAGCATATGCTCGAATTTCTCGAACATACATATTATGCGTATATGCCTTGCGGACGTTCTGCCGAGCATACTCAGCGCGAACGACTGCGATGCATAGATTATATCCGATACCGTATCATATCCGAGATTCTCGGCGATACCGTCGTCAAGGAGCTTATTGAACTGTTCGGTGAGCTTTTTCTCCGAGATATCGCCGCCGCTCTCGGCAGCTGTGAATATATTCCCGATGAATCCGGCGATCCCGGCGCGAAGTCTTTTTGCATTGGCGCTTATACCGCTGCCCGCGTGCATCGAAACGATAGTCCTCGAACATTCCTCGACCCCCGATTCGCCGAGCAGCTTTTTATACATATCTGCGTTGAAACGTGTATTCCCGCATCCGCACGAGCCGCGCAGCACGATAGTTGAGGTGAGCTCTCTCGTTTCGGGAGCCATGCCGTCGCGCAGCCATTTGTACATCTCTTCAACGGCAGTATATCCCAGTTCGGCGGAATCCGCACGGACCGTCGTGAGCATAGGGCTTAGCGATGCGGCGACCTCGCTGTCGTCATAGCCGGTGATGAGTATATCCTTCCCCGGTTCGAGCCCTCTCTTGCGGACAGCCTCATATCCTCCTATGCACATCTGATCGTTTGCAAAGCATATAGCATCAGGCATCTCGGTGCAGCCGTCAAGCATCTCTTCCACTGCTTCTACGGAATATTCGGAGAAATTGCCGTAGCCGATGAGCGTCTCGTCAAAATCGAGCCCGTTCTCCGCAAGTGCGGAACGGTATGCATCAAGACGCGATTCGGCGTCGCCGTTTCCCTTGGGACCGCTGATGAACGCGATCCTGCGGCAGTTGTGCTCGGAAACAAGGTGATTTATGATAAGCCTTATACCGCTGCTGCCGAAATGCAGACACGGATATCCCCTCACGGGATTTTCTATCGTCATAACGGGTATACCCTCAAAACGATCCACAAAGGTCTTGAATTCCTCGTGTGAAACGAATGAACCGATAGTCCCCGCCGAGATTATCAGCCCGTCGATCATCCCCGGTGCGGCAAAGCTGTAAAGCACATTGTTCTGATATTCATACTGTGCATATTTATCATCGTAATATTCGCCGTTGAGCGCACGGCCGGGATATATTATCAGATTTACATCAAGATCCTCGGCTGCACAGGTGACTCCGCGCATCAGCACACGGGAATAATCATTTTCAAGATGATGGACAAAGAAGCCGATATTATATCTTTTTTTCATAATACTGCACCGTCCCGAACAAAATATATGGCAAAAGGAAGGGATAGCCGTCCCTTGCAAAATTTCACATAAAGATATTATATCACAACAATCAACAAAATTCAACATATAATTACAATATTTTTGTGTATATTTTTTATCCTCTGCCGTTCCCTGTTTCACACCCGGCAAAGTGCCGGATACGCTCCAAAGTTCCGCCGCCGGAAACGTTCCATATGTCGGAAAGCTTGCAGTTATGGCTTTTACGGGCATGAAATCCAAAATTGCACAGAGGTATGAGGCATTATATCGGTAAATATGCATATTGAAAATTTTAATAAAATATGTTATAATCATATAAAATACAGATTGCAGAATTATGCAAATCTACATCAACGTCAAAGCCGCAAGGCAGAACGGAGATAATATGGACAGATTCAGTATTGCCGTCGCTCAGTCGGGAGGACCTACCGCAGCTGTGAATTCATCGCTGGCGGGAGTGTTCAGGGCAGCCTCCCTTTGCCCCGCGATCGACAATATCTACGGCGCGATAAACGGCATAGAGGGCGTGATCGGCGACGAACTTGCCGATCTCAGGCGCATAATCACATCGGATGAGGATATCTCCCTGCTGAAGACTACGCCCTCCACGCTGCTCGGGTCATGCCGATACAAGCTCCCTCCCAAGGAGCAGAGCGGGAATGACTATATAAAAATAGTCAACACCCTCGACAAGCATAATATCAGGGCATTGTTCTATATCGGCGGAAGCGGCTCTATGGATGCGGTCGTCAAGCTCGACGAATATTTCCGCGCCGTGGGGAAGGATATCCGCGTCATAGGGATACCCAAATCCTCGGACAATGACATCCCCGTGACCGACCACTGCCCCGGTTTCGGTTCGGCGGCAAAGTACGCCGCCGCGTCCATACAGGAGATCACACGCGACAGCAGAGTATACAGTACCCAGTCTATCACCGTCATCGAGACCATGGGCTCAAGGACAGGCTGGCTCGCAGCCTCCTCATGCGCCCTCCATGCAAACGGAGAATCCGCACCGCATCTGATATATATCCCCGAAGCGGGCTTTTCCGATGAGAAGTATCTGCACGACACCGCAGAGATGATAAAGCATTACCGTGCGGTGATAACAGCCGTCTCCGAGGGAGTGTGCGGCAGTGAGATAAGCGCCGCCGAACACCTTGAACGCATCACAGCAGAAAAATTCGGGTGCAAGGTGCGCTCGGTCAAGCTCAATGTCATGCAGAGATGCAGCTCTCACATATCCTCGCTCACCGATCTCGACGAGGCATACGATATCGGCGCGGCAGCCATCGATGCTGCAAAGCGCGGCGAGAGCGGCGTGATGATGGCGTTCAGGCGCATCCCCGGCGATCAGTACCGTATCGAGATATTCACCGAGCCCGCAGTGAACTGCGTCGGAAGAATAAAGCAGTTCCCCGCAGAATGGATAAACGAGGGCAAGAACGGCGTCACGGCAGAGGCTGTGGATTATTTCCTCCCTCTCATCAAGGGCGAGCCCGTGATAAGATACGAAAACGGCATCCCCGTACATTTCAGAGCGACCCAGTAAAACGTTTTGCTGACACAATATACAAATACATAACGGTTTTCATGTGCGATTATTTTGTAAAATTATTTGCTGTCGGCTATTGCATTCGGCGCTGTGATATGTTATAATATTAACAGTCAGTCAAGGCGGCAGGTATATTATTATGCCCGCCATTCATCAATAATAACAACTTAACCGGAGGTAAAAAATTATGTCAAGATTGGTTTCTGCAAAGGAAATGCTCGAAAAAGCACTCGCAGGTCACTACGGCGTAGCACAGATCAACATAAATAATCTGGAATGGACAAAGGCTGTCCTCACAACTGCACAGGAGCTCAAGGCTCCCGTTATCCTCGGCGTTTCCGCAGGTGCCGGCAAATATATGACAGGCTTCAAGACCGTTGAGGCTATGGTCTCCGCAATGCTCGATTCTCTCGACATCACAGTTCCCGTTGCGCTCCACCTCGACCACGGTACATATGACGCAGCAGTTGCCTGCATCAAGGCAGGTTTCTCCTCGATCATGTTCGACGGTTCTTCCCTTCCTTTTGAAGAGAACTTCGCAAAGACAACAGCTCTCGTGAACACCTGTGATGTTCTCGGTCTCTCGCTCGAAGCAGAGGTCGGCGCTATCGGCGGCGAAGAGGACGGCGTTGTAGGCGCAGGCGAATGCGCTGATCCCGAGGAAGCAGGCAAGATCGCAGCTCTCGGCGTTACGATGCTCGCCGCAGGCATAGGCAACATCCACGGCGTATATCCCGAGAACTGGCCGGGACTCCGCTTTGACGTTCTCGAAAACATCAGAGCAAAGACAGGCAATGTTCCCCTCGTTCTCCACGGCGGCACAGGCATCCCCGACGAGCAGGTAAAGAAGGCTATCTCTATGGGCGTTTCCAAGGTCAATGTAAATACAGAGTGCCAGCTCGTATTCACAGAGGCTACAAGAAAGTACATCGAAGAGGGCAACGACCTCAAGGGCAAGGGCTTCGACCCCAGAAAGGTACTCAAGCCCGGCTGCGATGCTATCAAGGAAAAGGTAAAGGAAAAGTTCGAGGTATTCGGCTGCGTAGGCAAGGCGTAAGTCACAGATACCGGTATATAAAAACACAATATCCGCAGCATATCGCTCATACGATATGCTGCGGATTTTTATTATTCTCATGAGAATAATAAACGGCATTGAAGTACACCGACTTCCGTGAGAGTGCGATAAAGGAGCTATTTAGCAGCAGCTTCCGATACTCAGTGTCGGAAGCTGCTTTGCATTTGGTTTGACAGAATTGGTTTATTTTGATATAATCATTATTAAGATAGTGCGTGCTCAATAACCGCCCGTGCTTTTTGAGCAGACACTAGGATAACACTACTATTTTATAATAGTGTCAGCAACTTTAAGATTTTTTGGAGTATACGAAATAAAACCCGAGGAGGACGAAACATGGGGAAGATACAATGCGTTTATGATAGAGACAACAATTTCTTTTTCCACTTGATGTCTGTTGCCAAGGTAGGATATGACAACATTTATGGGGAAAAGCATCATAACAGCATATCAACGGAAGATATCGCCGTCCTCAAGAAATATGAGAAAGAACTGACGATGAAGGGCGGTGAGTATAACGGTAAGCTTTTTTGGATCGGAATGTATGCCGGAAACCCACAAGATGCCATAAGAAAGATCCAAAGTGAAGAAGGTTTTCCGGGATTTGAATCATATACGGATGCTCTATTGGATATATTCGGTATATTTTTAAAGTATCATGATGATTATTGCGAAAGGATATGGCCTGACCAGGAAATACTCCTTGCCAAGACAGCGCTGGAGTGGCAAAAGAATCTTGATGAGGAAGGGCTGGATGAGAAGGCGGAAAAACTTGTGGGGATCGACAGTGAACGAATTTTTTATGCTTCACTGATCAGTTCGATCGAGCACGGAGTGGAAGCTATATTGTACGAAACGGAGGGCGGAAATGTATACGACCTCTTTAGTATTGACAGAGATTATAATTCTGCCAGAGCCATATTTCTGCATGAGTACATAATCACATTGCTGGAAAAGAGAATTCCTTTTTCCATTGAGACTTATGATCGATATGAAGGACTTGCTGAATATTATACCGAAGAACTGATTGGAAAAACATATAATTTCACATACCAGGATAAATATATAGAGTTTTATCGCCTGAAAATGTCAGAAAAGTCATACACACCTGATGAACTTTTTGCGATGGCAGGCAATTTGGAGACAGCATGAATTATTTGGAAGAATATTACAACAATTACGACTAAAAGGGAAGACATAAGGGAAAGTGAAACATCTGCGTATTTAGTGCGTGCTCAATAACCGCCCGTAAGGGCGGTTATTGGCAGAAGCGGCTGTAAGCAGCCGCTTGAAGTTGCTGCAAATCAAAGATTTGCAGCGCACTACCTGATTAATGTCTGCTTATTGCTGACCTACGGTCAGCAATAGTGCAAGGTTTTAGGGCTTATCAGCTCAAAAATCTTGCACTCAAAAAGCCGAAAAGCACTCCGAAGTTGCACTATTACGTACTTTTCGGCTTTTTGAGCAGACATTTATTAAGACAAACCTGAATTTGTGGAGGTCATTATGTTAAAAGATTATCTGACAGATAAACCAATTCTTGAGACGGACAGATTGATCATTCGTGTACTTAACGAAAATGATGTACCTGATCTGAAAGAGTGGCTTGGGAGAGATGAGATCTATACATATTGGGGAAGAAAAGCAAGTAAGGGTGAGAAAAATCCTGAACTTTTGTTTATTGACGCTCGTCCCTGGGTGAAAAGAAAACCTTCACCGGATTTTGACTGGGGGATCGTATTGAAAGAAACCAATAAAGTGATCGGTATGATCGCAGTATTTGATATACAGAATTCGAGGATGGGTGATATAGGGTATCGTATTCATCCTGAATACTGGAATATGGGGATTACTACAGAAGCACTGAAAGAAGTAGTAAAGTTCGTTTTTGAAAAGACTGAAATGGAACGGCTGAATGGACGTGCCGATGTAAGGAACATTGCCTCAAATAAAGTGTTGGAGCGGTGTGGCTTCATAAAAGAGGGAACGATCCGGCATGGCAAAATGGTTTCGGTCTACTGTGATTATAACATTTACGGTATGCTGAGAGGTGATTATGTGAGCTTACAAGGTACATATAGTCAGGTGGATCCTGATCGATCTTATCAATGAATAAACACAATGCCCCCGAGCGCCTTTCAGCGCTCGGGGGCAAAACTACCTTTGAGTTGCCCGCATCCAATGACGTTTATTATTGATCAGGTTTATAACATCAGCTTCTTATCTGAGCACCCATTTCGGAGAGCTTCTTGAGTATCTTCTTCATGGCGCTGTCTGTCTGCTCGTCGGTGAGCGTACCCTCGTGAGAACGCATTATTATCGAATAAGCGACCGACTTCTTGCCCTTTTCTATCTGTTCGCCCTTGTACACGTCAAAGAGCTTTACGCTTTCGAGGATGTTCCCGGCAGCGCTCCTGATAGCCTTTTCAAGCATAGCGACAGGTATCGTATCATCGCATACTATCGCAAGATCTCTCTCGGCAGCGGGATACTTCGGCAGCGGAGTATATCTCACATCGGGATCTGCCGCTTTCATCATCTCGGGTATCAGCAGCTTGGCGGCATATGTCCTCACACCTATGCCGTAATTATCCTGCACCGCCTTTGAAAGCTCGCCGAATATCCCGAGAGGCTTGCCATCCGCCGAATATACTACTGCTCTTCTGCCCGGGTGGAACGAATCCTTCTCATCGAACGGGCAGTCCTCACCGCAGGCTGCAAATTCAACACCCTTGATGCGAAGTATATCAAAGAGCTGTTCGATCATGCCCTTCAGGTCGTAGAAATCCCTGTTCCCGCCGTACATACCGATCGCAAGGCGCATAGGCTCATCAGGTAGCTTGTCAGGTTCGGTCGGGATATATTCGCTGCCGTTCTCGAACAGGCACACTTCAAGATTTTTGTTCCGGTAATTCTTTGAAAGTATCTCACACATCGACGGGAGTATCGATGTCCTCATGACGGAGGTGTCCTCGCCGAGAGGATTGCTTATCGTCACGGCATTTCTGAGCTTGCTGTCTGCGGGTATGCATATCCTGTCCATGCTCTTGGGAGATACGAACGAGAAGGTCGATATCTCATACGCGCCGAGAGCGACCATTGCACGGTTTATGCTGCGGACAAAGAGCTGTCTCGGTGTGAGCACAGCCTCTGCGACGCCGCGAAGCTTTGTGTGCGGGATATTGTTGTAGCCGTATATCCTTGCGACCTCCTCGGCAACGTCAGCCTTGCAGCCGATATCTATCCTCACCGAAGGAGCATATACTCTGCCGTCCTTTATTTTAAGATCGAGCTTTTCGAGATATTTTACCATATCCGCCTCGGGGATATCCGTTCCGAGGAAATTATTGATCCATTCAGGATCGAATTCCACCGACTTCTGTGTCTTGTCGCTGTGATCGCAGTCCGCAACAGTGCCTACGACTTCGCCGCAGCCGAGCAGTTCAACGAGCTCGAAGGCTCTTTTCAGTGCGGTAAGAGTATTCTGCGGATCAAGACCCTTTTCAAAGCGGGCGGAAGCATCCGTCCTCATGCCGAGAGCCTTTGCAGTCTTTCTCACGGAAGCGCCGTCAAAGCACGCCGACTCGAATACGACTGTCGTGGTATCATCCATGATGCCGCTGTATTCGCCGCCCATAACTCCCGCAACAGCCGCGGGCTTGTCCTTGTCGGCGATAACGAGCATATTTTCCGAGAGCTTTCTCTCTGTTCCGTCGAGAGTAGTAATAGTCTCGCCGTCACGGGCATTTCTTATGTGTATCTCATTGCCGCTGATATACTTTATATCAAAAGCGTGCATCGGCTGACCGTATTCGAGCATAACATAGTTCGTTATATCGACGAAATTGTTTATCGGGCGCACACCGCTCGCACGGAGCCTTTCCCTCATCCAGCGCGGCGACATACCGACCTTTACGTTCTTGACAACGCCTGCGGTATATCTCATGCACAGCTTGGGATTTTCATCGAACACCTTTATATAGCTGTTTATATCCTCGCCGTTGCCCTTGAAGGACGGTTCCTTTATTGTAAGAGGCTTGTCGAAGGTGGCGTGAGCCTCTCTTGCAAGTCCGAGCACCGAAAGGCAGTCGGGGCGGTTCGGTGTGATCTCGAATTCGACAGAAACATCGTCAAGACCGATCGCTTCCTTTATATCCATACCGGGTCTGAGCTCCGGACAGCCCTCCTCCTGCTTCAGGATGAATATGCCGTCCTCTATCGCATAGGGGAAATCATGGAGAGTGAGCCCCAGCTCGCCTATCGAACAGAGCATACCCTCGGAGAGCTCTCCGCGCAGCTTTCCCTTCTTTATCTTCTTGCCGCCGGGGAGAGTGGAATTATCGAGCGCCGCAGGAACGAGATCGCCTATATTCTCCTCCCTTATGTTCGGTGCGCCGGTTACGATCTGCACGGGAGCGTCCTTTCCGACATCCACCTGACATATAACAAGGTGATCGGAATTTGTATGCGGCTTTACATCAAGTATCTTTCCGACAACGACATTGGATATCTCGCTGCCCTCTTCCTCATAGCCCTCGACCTTTGAGCCTGTCATGGTCATATCATAACAGAACTGCTTTGCGGACACACCGGGCTTTATATAATCATTGAGCCATTTGAGCGATAAATTCATAATTATTTGACCTCCGTATATTTATATACTGTGTAATTTTCTCCGGACAGCGATCATCAGAACTGACCGAGGAATCTCACATCATTGTCATAGAACATTCTCAGGTCGTTTATGCCGTATCTGCCCATGACTATTCTTTCAAGTCCGAGCCCGAACGCGAAACCGCTGTATACCTCGGGATCTATCCCGCAGTTCTCCAGCACCCACGGATGCACCATGCCGGCGCCGAGCAGCTCGACCCAGCCTTCGCCCTTGCACATCGAGCAGCCCTTTCCGCCGCAGTTGAAGCAGAGTATATCCACCTCGGCGGAAGGCTCGGTGAACGGGAAGTGATGCGGGCGAAGTCTTATCTCGCACTTTTCGCCGTAAAGACGCTTCATCAGCATATCAAGAGTGCCGGAAAGATCAGCCATAGTAACTCCCTTGTCAACGACAAGTCCCTCTATCTGATGAAAGAGCGGGGAATGTGTCGCATCCATGGCATCGGAGCGGTATACTCTTCCGGGAGAGATTATCCTTATAGGCGGCTTCTTGTTTTCCATAACATGGACCTGAACAGACGAGGTCTGTGTGCGGAGAAGTATATTGTCATTAATATAGAATGTATCCTGCATATCTCTTGCAGGATGATCGGGCGGGAGATTGAGCGCGGTGAAGTTGTAATAGTCATACTCTACCTCGGGGCCGTCAACTATATCAAAGCCCATGCCGAGAAATACGTCCTTCACTTCATCGAGCACCTTGGTGAGCGGATGAAGCCTTCCCACAGGCTGCTTCTTGCCGGGGAGCGTCACATCTATAGTTTCCGCAGCGATACGTGCTTCTTCGAGAGCCTCGTTTATCTGTGCGCTCTTTTCGGCTATTTTTTCCTCGATATCCGCTCTCACCTTATTGGCGAGCTGACCCATCGCAGGGCGTTCCTCTGCGGTGAGCTTTCCCATTTGTTTGAGGATCGCCGTAAGCTCGCCCTTCTTTCCGAGATATTTTACTCTCAGATCGTCGAGCAGACCGATATCGGCGCATTCATCCAGCAGCGCTATCGCTTTTCTCCTTATTTCTTCAAGCTGTTCCTTCATAAAAAAATCTCCTTTCAGATTTTGAACATACTGTTTGAATCAAAATAAAAGCCGCCCCGTTATGAAACGGAGCGGCAAAGACCGCAGTGATACCACCGATCATAAGGACTTGCGGTATATGCCGCGCCATCCCGTATGCCTTAACGCGGCACATACGTCCCTGCTTACCTGTTTCCGTAATAAGGAAACTCTTCGGCAGGACCGCTCGCGGAGGAATTTCATCATATCGCATACGGCAAAGCTCTCAGCCGCGGCTTTGCTCTCTGGAACGTACCTTCCCGATATGCCTACTGTATCCGATCATTGCGTTTTCCGATAAATATTGATCTGTATTTTCCGATACTCCTGTCTGCGGGAAATATCGTCATCCCATAGTATTAAAAAGGGTATTCAGAAAATTGTTCGTGTAATTGTTAGTCAGACCCGAGGAATTATATGTCACTCCGAGACCGTTCTTTGCAGCAAAATTGAGGTTTATCGACCGCGTTACCATCCTGCTTCCAAAGGAATTCGTCCCGCTGAACAGCTTTCTGACATCCTCTGTCTTTGCGCTTTTCAGCTTTTCCTCATCGACGGTAAGAGTGTTGTTGTCCTCGATCTTGATACCGATCTTCGCAAGCTGCTTGCTGAATGCCTTGGTGTTGTTGACCATAGACACGCCATAGCGCAGCGCGTTGACATTGTCCGACAGCTTCACGCTGTTTATCGTGCTGTTGTAGTCATTTGCGAATTTCTTGATCTTTTCGGCAAGGCCGTCATCCACAGTGCCCGATCCTCTGTTCGCGAAGCTGTAATTGGATGCCGAAACGAGCGACATGGACGAATCCGCAAGAGCGCCCGCACTGTCTGCAGCACGCTTTTCGATCGCATTCTTCCCTGCCTTGCTCATACCGAGAAGAGACGCATAAGTGCTCGCAAGATCGGAGCTGTTCTTTTTTGAAGATGTGCTGTCCGTGCTGTTTTTGGTGCCGGTCTTCTTGTCGGCAGCAGACGAATCCGATGACACGGAATTCTTATAGCTCTGGTAATATGAATCAACGATATATTTGCTCATATTTCTTACTGTCATTATCATACCGCACACCTCCGTATTATTCAGCCCGATGGACAAGCTATACCTTTATATAATAATTATAGCATATACTGCCCGTATTGTCAACACTCTGCGGCACATTTTTTATGTCGGTTCTGTTACTTTTAATTAAAGACTGTAAAGCTCGTACAGCTCGCTTTCCTTGTCGGTCGAAAGATAGGTATACAGGATATGCAGCACCTCTCCTCTGGTGAGAGTGCCGTTCGGGTCGAATTTACCGTCCTTTGCCTTTATGAGACCTGCCGCTCTCGCAAGAGTGATATATCCGCAGTACGGGCTCGATTCGGGAACATCACTGTAATACGACTTGAATACCCCCTGCACTCCCGCAGCAGCCGCATAGTCCGACTTGAACAGTCTCACATAGAGCATTGCAAGCTCCTGCCTTGTGAGCTTCTTGTTCATCTTTTTCAGAGTAGCTTCCTTGTCGTAATTCCCGTTGGTGTATACGGCATAATAACTGCTGAAATCATTCCCGAGGATGCTGCTCACTCTGTTGAACTCGCCTATCGTTATCGCTCCCTTGGGATCGAGCTTGTCGCTGTCGGTGATATATATCCCGTAGGCAAGAAGGGTATTTATCTCGTCCTCATACTTATACCCGCCGATATCGGTATACTTTATCTCCTTATCCTCCGAAGCCTTGATGTTCTCCTCGGTATAATAAGGCTTGTTCTGATAGGTCACCCGTTCTCCCGTAAGAGCGTTTATCATGAAATCGGAATCAAAGGTATACGTAAGGTAGATATGTGATTTCAGCTGAAGATCGGCAAAGCCCTCATATGTAAGTTCCGGCTTCATATTCTTGAAAAGCTTCTCATATGCCTTGTCCTCACCCACGAGCTTTGCTTCGGGGAATTTAAGATCGTGATAGGTATACGAGAAACCGAGCACCTCGTCATTGGAATCCACCGATATATTCAGCGTGTCGGCGGGAACGGGCAGATCGTTGACATATCTCGTATATCTCACGTTTATGCTCGTATCCTGTCTTGTCGTCTCGGGAATGCCGTCGCATCTGTATTCGGAGAATCTTTCGCCGAGGAAATGCTTTCCGGCTTCATCCGCACGCTTGCGGACAGCTGTCCTGTCAGCCTTTTTGGTGAGCTTGTTCGGACTGTTCTTCCCGTAGGTATAGTATTTTCTGAATGATATTATCTCGCCCGTAACGGCATCCGCTTCTACGGAGAGCGATATGCTGTCCTCGGTATCCTTTGAGGAGGAATATCTGAAGCTCATCACCCATTCGTTCTTCACGTTCCCGTTATAGTCCGTGTTGGTGGAAAGGCGCTTTGACTGGAGTATGAGATTGTCATTGAACACGATGATCGGATCGTCCTTGATGATCTTGAGCATCTTCTCATACGAGATATAGCTGTTTTCCGTTTCAAGAGCCTTGATCTCGGCTTCGTTCAGCTCGACATCATCATACGCCGCTTCTTCATCACAATACTCATATTCCGCTTCCTCCATGACCTCGTCACCGTTGTAGATATAGCCGCTCCAGTCATAGGCGTCGGTATAGGAATACTTTTTCTTGTCATCATAGATAGCGGTATATTTTCCGGTAAAGGCATCTATCTCGTTCTGACCGTAATTCACCGGGACATATACGGGAGAGGCGAACACATTGTATTTGTATTCTCCCGTTTCCTTGTCGTATTCTCCGACGTTGAATATATTATAGTATGCCTTCAGCCCCTTGCGCTCTTTATATATTTCCGATACCTTTTCAACGGAAAGTATATCCTTCGGCGCGGGTATATCGGCATCGCTCCACCATTTGAGGCTGTATTCCACAAGCTCACCGGTGTCGCGGTCTATGACGATCCGACCGCGGTTATCGCTCACAGGGATACCGTTCTCCTCACGGCTGATATAGAAGGAAACGGTGCGTTCCGTCAGCGACTGATCGGATGTCTCGCGCTTGAATACGGCATTCCCCTTGAATCCGGGATTGAGCTTTGTGAGATATTTCTCCGCGAACTCCTGCTGCTTTTCGGGAGTGAGCTTTGCGAACATCGGCTTGCCGTAGTCCGACTGATCGCTTCTGGCATGGTAATACGAGCTTATATATCCATCGAAAAAGCTCACCGTGATCGACTCAGTCTCGCGGGTATATTCCGCGCCGGACGGTCTCTTTTCGGTAGTCTCCTTATACCATTTCAGAGTATAGAAGGCCGTGCCGTATCTCACGTTAGTTTCATATTTGAACTGGTCGAGCTCTTTGGGTATATCTATGCGCTTTTTGACTTCGGTTATAGCATTTTTCAGCTCCTCTGTCTCCTTTGAGGATGTCTCCTCCGCCGCAGAAGCGATTGTCACGGGGATCATCCCCGACACTGCGGGAACGACCTGTGATACTGCCGAAAATGCGATCACTGCCGCCATTACCGCGGCGAACTTACGGCTTTCTTTCATTATAATGCTCCGCCTTTCTGCGAAATGGTTCTTTCGCGTTGATTTATACTCGGCAGCGATATTAATTGCCTGATGAGAGCAAGCAAAAACTTGAGTTTATGGTTTTTGCGCCGCTCGAATCGGCATATCAAATCGGTAACGAGTATACTTCCGTATAATGTATAAACAATCCAAACCCGCCGGATTTTTCATTCCGGATGCAGAATTAACAAATTTTTAACATTTAGTCATTTTATTGAGAATGTTGTTTGTATAATATTATAAAACAATTGTTTTTATATGTCAATTTGTTATAATAT
>JAILFE010000230.1 GCA_024697725.1 Oscillospiraceae bacterium | reverse complement strand
AGATCAAGAAAAGCGGCAAATCAGCATATGCATACGCCCGTGCGGACGATCCGCAGGTGAGCGAGATTGAAAATACCGCAACGCCTATAGATCCGACAGAGACCGGCGATAACGAAAATACCGGCGTATAGATCATATCAGACATTTTTTATTTTATTATAATTTTATAATTTAAGGAGAGATACCAATGTCAGGTCATTCAAAATGGAATAACATCAAGAGAAAAAAGGAAGCAACCGACAGTGCCAAGGCAAAGATCTTCACGAAGATCGGCCGTGAGATCGCTGTATGCGTCAAGGAGGGCGGCGGAGATGTGAACAGCAACAGCAAGCTCCGTGATCTTGTTTCCAAGGCAAAGGCAGCAAATGTTCCCAACGACAATATCGAAAGGATCATCAAGAAGGCTGTCGGCGATTCCGATAAGACAAGCTATGAATCCAACGTATACGAGGGCTACGGACCCAGCGGCATCGCTGTTATCGTTGAAACTCTCACCGACAACAAGAACCGCACCGCAGGAGATATCCGCCACTATTTTGATAAATTCGGCGGAAACCTCGGTACAACAGGCTGCGTATCTTTCATGTTCACCACAAAGGGCATCATCGTGCTCGAAAACAACGGCATCGATGAGGACAAGCTCATGGATGACATAATGGAGCTCGGCGGCAGCGATTTCACAATGGACGAGGAAACAGCAGAGATCGAGACAGAGCCCAACGATCTCCACAATGTGAGAGAAGGTCTCGAGGCAAAGGGATATAAGGTGATCTCGGCTGATATCGACCGCATCCCTTCGACATATACATCGCTCACCGACGAGGAAGCTATAAAGAAGATGAACAATCTTCTCGACGCTCTCGAGGACAATGATGATGTTCAGAACGTATATCATAACTGGGATATGCCCGAGGAGCCCGACGAGGACTGATATACAGTAAACTACACTGAAACTTTTGCATTCAGTCTGCACAGAGCTCATATATGCAAAGCTCTGCGCAGACTGAATGTGCAATATATAACATTATTGACATAATCACCGATGATCTCCCGCGTTCGGAATGATTTTCGCCGAAAGGCAAGGTGGTCAAGCTTATGAAACGCTCTCTGGGCAAAAAAATAATAATGCTTGTAATAACGGTCGCGGTGCTTCTTATCGTGACCTGTATATGCGTCAGCGCTCTGGTCGTCCGGAGAATGATGTATAATGAATACATCATTACCGCTGATTCCATGGCAGGTACAGTCGCAGCGATCACGGACGGTGACAGACTGGAGCGTATCACAAAAAAGGTCATGGAGATTTACCGCTCCGCTGACAATAAGATGAACAACAAACAGCATGACGAGCCGGGATTCGATGCATATGCCGGACAGTTCCTCTTTCTTACAGACGACCCGGACTATATCGCGGCAAGGGATGAGCTGCGCAGTATCCAGGATGTCAGCGAAGTCGATTGTGTTTATACGCTTTTTGTAGTCCCGGAGGAAAAGACCTGCGTATATATCGTTGATGCAGCGTATGAGGATATCGTTACCCCGGGACGCTTTGATCTTGTCGAGGAGTCCTGCTATCCCTATCTCAATGATCTCTCACAGGGCTTTCCGGCATTTATTTCCGACACGCGAGAATACGGCTGGGTAGTTACATCCTGCGCTCCGGTATATAACAGCAGCGGAGAGATCGTCTGCTTCGCGACGGTCGATCTGAGCATGAACGATATACTTACTAAGATCAATGAGTTTCTTCTGATCCTCGGAGGTATCCTGCTTATCCTTACAGGCGTGATATGCGTTATAGCGATACTGTACGTAAAGCGCAGTATCGTCAAGCCGATCAATATGCTTTCGGAAGCGGCGGTGCAGTACGGCCATAAGGAGTATAACAATAACCACAACGAGTTCGGTGCCCTTCAGATAAGCACCGGCGACGAGATCGAGATACTGCTCAATTCTATGGTGCAGATGGAAAAGGATATAGACAGCTATATCGATAATCTGACAAAGACCCGCGAGCAGCTGAGCTCAGCAAGGCAGCAGGCAGACGATATGCACGAGCTGGCTCATATGGACGCGATGACCGGTATCCGCAACAAAATGGCTTATGACAAGGAAAAGAAGACTCTTGACAGCGAGATCGCTAAAGGGCTGACAGACTGCGGCATGGCGATGATAGACCTTAATTTCCTCAAGGTGATAAATGACACCTACGGTCATGAATGCGGCGACACGGCGATAAAATGTCTGTGCGGGCTGACGTGCCTGATATTTGACCATTCTCCCGTTTTCCGTATCGGCGGCGATGAATTTGCCGTGATACTCCGCGGCTCGGATTATAAGAACATAGAAAAGCTTACAGCGGAGTTCAATAAGCAGATGGATAAAATGGCATCCGACGATTCTTTGCAGCCATGGGAAAGGATCTCCGCATCGCTGGGGTATGCCTTGTTCGATAAGAGCACCGACAGCAGCGCCGATGATATTTTCAAGCGTGCAGACCGTAATATGTACGAGCGGAAGAAGGAAATGAAGGCAATGAGAAAGTAAAAAAAAGACAAGGCTTTATCAGTGGTTCTTATAATATCTTTTACAGTACGAAGGAGGACACGGCTATGATATTTGATACCGCAGGGAAAAGCACATCTCCCGCAATAGTGATGCTCAACGGCTCGTTCACCGACGGGAAGAGCCTTCTGCCGATCGCGGAAAAGCTCGCGGATGAATACTATATCATTATCCCGACCTATGACGGTCATCACGAGAACGGCGGCATATTCACGACGAGAGAAGAACAGGTGCGAAAGATCGCAGAGCATCTGAAGGAGGAGAATATCACCCGCCTTGCGCTCATACAGGGCATATCAATGGGCGCCGAGATAGCACTCGACCTTGCGGCTTATCTTTACGAGGAAGACGAGATCGAAGTGAACAGATGCTTCTT
This sequence comes from Oscillospiraceae bacterium, assembly GCA_024697725.1. Taxonomy (GTDB): domain Bacteria; phylum Bacillota; class Clostridia; order Oscillospirales; family Ruminococcaceae; genus RGIG4694. Next base: position 3,466 of record JAILFE010000230.1, on the reverse strand, counting down.
TGACGGCGGACCGTTCTTCAGCTTCCCTCTCCCGGTGAGACTTATCATGCAGAAAAAGTTCATGAGCTTCGTGGATGGATGCAGGTACGGCACCGACGAGGAGATAATAGCCAGATTCAAAGAAAACAGCTTTGTGAAATGGGTGGCAAAGGGCGATATCACGCCGTTCAGGGAAATGATACTCGGAATGGCATCGGTCGCAAAGTATATGAGCGATACATCGGTATGCAACGAGAGCGACGCCTGCTATACGTTCGATTTCCCGTATGTCCCCTACACCGAACAGAAAAAGTACTATTTCTCATGGTCATCGGACGAGCCCGCAAGGGAATCGAAAAGCGCGATACTCGATAATTATCCCGACGCGAAATTCATCAACGCGGGAAAGCTCGGTCACGGCGGCTTCATCCTGAAAAAGCCGGACAAATACGCCGAGGTCATGAGAAAGCTCGCATCACCCAGAAAGATAAAAGAGGATAAAACATAAGGATCATCCATTGCGGCAGAAAGCGCACAGCTGCGCGGTCTGCCGCTGTTTTTGTGCAATATATCCAAAAATGTTGATTATTATTTTATCTGTCAAATTTCTGATTATACTTGATTTTAAACGTTTAAGTATGGTAATATAATAAATGTAATGATTCTGCAACTTTTCCCTCCCCACCAATAATTGAAGAAAGAGGTCTTAACAGATGAAATTCGGTTATTACGACGACAAAAACAAGGAATATGTCATCACTTCGCCGCAGACTCCCTATCCGTGGATAAACTACCTCGGAACACAGGACTTTTTCAGCCTGATATCCAACACTGCGGGCGGCTACAGCTTCTATAAGGATGCACGCCTTGCACGCATCACACGCTACCGCTACAACAACGTTCCCAACGATGCGGGCGGACGCTATTTCTACATAAACGACGGCGGCACGGTATGGAACCCCGGACGCTCCCCCATGAGGACAGAGCTTGACGAATACGTATGCCGCCACGGTATGGGCTATACAATTATCAAGGGCAGGAAGAACGGTCTTTCCTGTGAGGTTACATTCTTCGTTCCCCAGAACCTCACGGGCGAGGTGCAGAAGGTCGTTCTCAAGAACGAGTCGGACAAGCCCAAGACCTTCAAGCTCTTCTCATTCATAGAATGGTGCCTGTGGGATGCCAACGACGATGCTACCAACTTCCAGAGAAACTTCAATACCGGAGAGGTAGAGATAGAAGGCAGCACTATCTTCCACAAGACGGAATACAAGGAAAGAAGGAACCATTTCGCCTTCTATACGGTGAACGAGCCTATCGACGGCTATGATACCGACCGCGAGACATTCCTCGGCAGCATATACAACGATTATTCCTGCCCGACTACGGTACTCGAGGGCAAGCCCGCAAATTCCGTTGCCGACGGCTGGTCGCCCGTTGCATCGCACTGCAAGGAGATCACACTCGGCGCCGGCGAGACAAAGACTCTCGTATATATCCTCGGCTATGTTGAGAATCCGTATTCCGAAAAGTGGAATGCCGACGGCTCGATGAACAAGTCAAGAGCTTACGACATCATGAAGAGATTCGATACTGCCGAAAAAGCCGACAACGCACTCGAAGAGCTCAAGAAGACATGGGACGAGCTGCTTTCAAGATATACGCTCGCTTCCTCCGACGAAAAGCTCAACAGACAGGTCAATATCTGGAACCAGTATCAGTGCATGGTAACATTCAATCTTTCGCGCTCCGCTTCTTATTTTGAGAGCGGTATCGGCAGAGGAATGGGTTTCCGTGATTCCAATCAGGATATCCTCGGCTTCGTTCACCAGATACCCGAACGCGCAAGGGAGAGGATACTCGATATCGCAGCTACACAGCTCGAGGACGGCGGAAACTATCATCAGTACCAGCCGCTCACCAAGAAGGGCAACGACGCCGCAGGCACGAACTTCAACGATGACCCGCTCTGGATGATACTTTCCACAGCTGCATACATCAAGGAAACAGGCGATTTCGACATACTCAAGGAATCCGTTCCCTATAAGAATGACGAAAAGCTCGCACAGCCGATGATCGACCACCTGAAGAGATCGTTCTATCACGTTGTCAACAACAAGGGTCCTCACGGACTCCCGCTTTCCGGCCGCGCAGACTGGAACGACTGCCTTAACCTCAACTGCTTCTCCCGCGTACCCGGTGAGAGCTTCCAGAATACGGCAAGCAACATCGACAAGGAGATCAATCCCGAAACCGGCGCTCCCCTCAACGAGCAGACTGCGGAATCCATGATGATCGCTGGTATGTTCACATATATCGGACCCGAATATGTCGAACTCTGCCGCAGAATGGGCATGAACGAGGACGCAGACGCAGCTCAGGCCGAGATAGACAAGATGAAGAAGGCTATCATGGATTACGGCTGGGACGGCGACTGGTTCATCCGTGCGTATGACGCATACGGCAAGAAGGTCGGCTCGAACGAGAACGAAGAGGGCAAGATATTCATCGAACCGCAGGGCTTCTGCGTGATGTCCGATATCGGCGGCAAGGAAGTCACCGAAAAGACTATGGCGAGCATCGAGAAATATCTCGGCACAAAGCACGGTCTTGTGCTCAACAATCCCGCATTCACACATTATATCGTGGAATACGGCGAGATATCCACATATCCCGGCGGCTACAAGGAGAATGCCGGTATATTCTGCCACAACAACGCATGGATCATGTGCGCGGCTGCTCATGCAGGTATGGGCGACAGGGCTTATGACTATTACACAAGGATCGCTCCCGCATTCCAGGAGGACGAAAAGCTCCACCGCACCGAGCCGTATGTATACGCTCAGATGATCGCGGGCAAGGATGCAAAGCGCTTCGGCGAAGCAAAGAACAGCTGGCTCACCGGTACTGCAGCATGGAACTTCGTTGCTATATCGCAGTACATCCTCGGCATAATCCCCGATTACGACGGTCTTAAGGTCGATCCTTCGATACCGAAGGCATGGGACGGCTATTCCGTGACACGTAAATTCAGAGGCGCCGAATTCAGGATTAAGATCGAGAATCCCGACCACGTATCAAAGGGCGTAAAGTCGATGACTATCGACGGCAAGGCTGTTGAAGGCAATATCATCAAGGACATAACGAGCGGCGTTCACGAGGTAGTCGCAGTTCTCGGCTAAGCTGTATAGAAAATTATCACAAATTATCACCACCCCGTATATATACGATATGTATATATACGGGGCTCTTTTTATGTTGTTATTTTTATCACAAACAATATATGTAAATCAGTGTCTGCTCAAAAAGCCGAAAAGCACGTAAAAAGTACAACTTCGGAGTGATTTTCGGCTTTTTGAATACACGGTTTTGGGGCTTATCATCCTAAAACCTTGCACTGTTGCTGACCGCAGGGCGGTTATTGAGCACGCACTACATTAATGTCTGCTCAAAAAGCCGAAAAGTACGTAATAGTGCAACTTCGGAG
>JAILFE010000226.1 GCA_024697725.1 Oscillospiraceae bacterium | reverse complement strand
TTGTGATGTAGGTATATGAAGATACTTGTTACCGAAATGGGCAAGGATATCGTGATGAGGATATACGGTACTGACGGTGAAGAATGTACAAGAGAGTTCTTTGAAATGTATCTGCTGGATTCAAGTTTGCCGGTATATGTTCCCTCGGAAGAATTATTGAAGGAATACAATTCCGAGGCGGAGTTTGCAGTTGACAAGATAAAGAACATCGTACTGCTTGCAGAGGAAATACCGGATATTCAGGCTGCGATAGACGATTACAGGATAATTGCGGAAGACGGGCAGAAAACATCTGATCTCAGACAGTACATAGTGTGAAAGGATAATATATGGCAGCGGAAGTTATAACACAGGCTCAGGCTCAGGCGATACTGAAAGCACTGGAGGTACTCCAGAAGCAGAATTCCGAAATGCAGAGCAAAATGGACAAGCTGGAAAGACAGCAGGATGTAGTACAGAGTTTTTTATCTGCAATAACCGAGGCACAGGATCTCGGAAAGACCATGCAGGAGATTGAAAACGTCACAAAGGATATAACGAAAGCTGATAAGGCTGTTTTCTATTGCTGCGATAATGCCGAAAACAAGTTCTTTGTACAGAACAATGAGAACCGCGATTATTGTCTTGACAGCGATTCTCCCGAAAACGCTGTACTTTCCGGGATGAAGAAAGATGCGGAAAAATGGTCTGCCGATGAGGATTGGAAGATATTCCGCAGCGATGACAGCAGCGTATATATCCCCATAATATCCAACGACAGCAAGGTGCTCGGAATAGTTGAAGTCACAAAGGAAACAGGATTCGACAGCACGGAGAATTTTGACCTGTTCAAGCCGAATTCTGAAATAATAAACACTATTGACCTTGCCATACGAAAGGAGATAAATCATCAGACCGCAGTAACTGACGAGCTGACAGGGCTTAAAAACAGGGACGGTCTGAATGAGTATCTCAGAGACACCATGTGCGCGGAGTTGAAAGAAGGCAATCCCGTCAACATAATCATGTGCGATATAGACCACTTCAAGAACGTGAACGATATATACGGACATGATGCAGGAGATATTGTTCTGAAAAATGTCGCGGATATTCTGAAGAACGGTACTAAGAACGGTGCGGACTGCGCCTTTCGTTTCGGCGGCGAGGAAATGATCTGCATTATAAATAGTGATGCGGACAAGGCTTATCAGACAGCGGAGGAACTGCGAAGGGAGGTCGAAAATGCAGACAACATAGTTTTATTCAACAAGGAACCGGTAAACATAAAGGTCACTGTTTCTATGGGACTATATCAGATAGATCCGTCAGTCGGTATGCAGTTTACGAAAGAAAATGCAAGGGCAATGTTTGATGCAGAGCTTAAAAACGCAGACGATCTTGTATATGCTGCAAAAAACAGCGGAAGGAACAGGGTAAAGACCACAGCGGATATGTATGACAGCTATCTGGTATCGAAGTCAGCGGAGGTCATAGGGGTGAACGGGATAGCGGAGCAGGCAATGACAGAAATAAGGAATTGTGTTGCGGTCGGTGACAGCGATTCCATTATCGAAGCAGCAGAGAGTGTCGGTGCCGATGAAAAGGACAGCCGCGATCTCAGGATGGATTTCAACAACAGAGGGGACAGCATACACGAACTTGATAACGGGAAGATAGGAAATGTTTCATATATGGATATAAAGCCGAAGTACAGGGCTTTTATAAATAATGTATATGAAAGTCAGGTAAAGAGGATAGCCCCGATTCTTGAAGAACAGGGGATAAAGTATTCCGGTGTAAGAAATTCCTCCGGAAACTATACCCTTACTGTCAATAAATACGATGTTAACAAGGTCAAGTCAATGCTTTTTGATAAGAGACAGGAACGGACCATTTCGCAGGATCAGAAAAAAGAACCTGAATTCTATAACAAGGATGCATTCAAGGATATTGACAACAAGACCTACATACAGACGGATTCAAAGACTGCCTATGAGATATCTCAGGAGGCACAGAAAGACGGAGTTGTTTTCTCTGCAAAGTTCGACGGTGAAAAGTCGGCGGTAACGGTGGACGGTCAGAAGGACCTCAACTTCATCAACAAGATAAAGAGCATAAAGGAATGGGCGGAAAAAGTCCATGTACGAGCAGCACCCATAAAGCAGAGACAGCTTGAAGAGGGGCAGAGAAAGTCACGCGGCGAAGATGCCAGATAGGAGGGGCTATGCAGGAAAAATATTTACCAAAAGCAGCCGCAAGTATCCCCCAGACCGAAACACACGAAAATCAGGAAGAAAGCGGCGTTTCAAAGGAGGCTAAACGTGCGGAAAGACTTAAAATTCTCCGTGAGAGGCAGGAAAAAGCTCTTACCGCACAGGCGGCAGCCGAGAAGCGCACACAGGACATTAACTCGCAGATAGCAAAGATCGAGCAGGATATTCACAAAGATGAGATAAAAATGCTTGATGAGTTGTGCAAGAAAAACGATATCAATTACAAGGAAATAGCAGAGTTTCTGAATTATCCGCATAATATGGAGTTGTTCAGAAGATATATAAGCAGAAAGGAAATAATAAATGAGCAAGGTAATGATTAAGGGAAGGATCGCAGGAAAGCCCGCAGGAGAATCGAACGCAAACTATACAAGGTTTGAGATACCTGTTTTGCAGGACGGAAAGAAAGAGCCTGTTTTCGTGGAGACTTACGGTCTGCACAGCTTTATGGACACTGTAAAGGAGGGTACAAAGGTGTCCATGATCGCAGACCGAAGGACGAGGAGGATCGGAGGTGAGGGTATGAATGACAGGTTTATCTATACCTATACCGCACAGAATATCGCTATGGAGGTATAATTTATGGCTGCTACCTATATCAACAAGGATTTTTACAAGACCATTGCACCCGCCGACAGGCATTATATGAATGTATCCGGGGACAGTGTTTCTG
>JAILFE010000211.1 GCA_024697725.1 Oscillospiraceae bacterium | reverse complement strand
TTCGGACAGACTTGCGTGTGCCCTCTGCGAAAAGGGCATTGAGCGCGGAACGTTTGTAGGCATACTCTTCGACCGCGAGGTATGGGCTTATGTTGCCGAGAATGCCGTGCTGAAAACGGGATGTGCATTCGTGCCGTTCATCCCCGAATACCCCGACGAGCGTATCGATTTCTGTATGAAGGACGGCGAGATTCCGATACTTCTTACAACGAAGGCTTTGCGTGTGCAGCGCAGCGGACTTGCGAACGAAAGCTATAAAATGCTTACGGTCGAAGAACTGTTCGGTGTCGGAAGCACAGGCGATATCCGTGCGGACGGTGCTGTGAATTTCACGAAAGTTCCGGTACAGGATACCGATGCCGCGTACTGTATCTACACATCCGGCACCACCGGCCGTCCGAAGGGCGTTGTCATCGAGCACAGAAATATTGCGAACTATGTACACCGCAACGAAAAGTCGCTTGAAATAATGAACTATGCAGCTCCGGGACGGGTATGCCTCGCACTTGCATCGTTCTCATTCGATGTGTCCGTGGTGGAGGAATTTGTTCCTCTCTGCAACGGCAACAGTGTTGTTATCGCCACAGAACGGGAAATACACGATCCGTCGGCTCTTGCGGCACTTATCAGGAATACCGGTGCAGACGGTATGACCTGTACGCCCACATATCTGCTCAATCTGCTGGATATTCCCGAGACTGCGGAAGCTATAAAGCAGATGACCTTCTTCGACATAGGCGCGGAGGCATTTCCGGCACAGCTTTATGACCGCCTGAGAGCGCTCCGCGAAGACAGCGTGATACTTAATGTGTACGGCCCCACCGAGTGTACAATGGGCTGTGCGGCTGAAGAAATGACAAGCAGCAAGGTCGTCACAGTCGGTCCGCCCATTGCCAATACCTACTTCTATGTTTCCGACACCTTCGGAAACGAGCTGCCCGTAGGACTGCGCGGAGAGCTGATAATATGCGGCGATCAGGTAGGACGCGGGTATGTCAGTCTTCCCGATAAAACTGCCGCTGCATTCTTTCGTCATAACGGTATGCGTGCGTATCACAGCGGCGATCTTGCGGCATGGACTGCTGACGGCAAGATACGGATCTTCGGCAGAGTTGACAATCAGATCAAGCTGCGCGGATTCCGTATCGAGCTTGATGAGATAGAGAACGTAATGACCGAATATCCGGGTATAAAGACCGGAGCGGCGGAAGTAAGAAAGAGCGGCGGCACAGATTATCTTGTCGGGTATTATACAGCCCAGGCTGATATATCGCAGGATGAACTGAAACAGCACATGCACAGCAAGCTGCCGGAATATATGGTGCCGTCGGTATTTGTCAAAATGGATAGTATGCCGATGACCGTCAGCGGAAAAGTGGATAAGAAGAAGCTCCCTACGCCCGACCTGACGATATTCCGCGCCGAATATGCCGCACCGGAAACAGAGACAGAGAAGAAGCTCTGCGCAGCATTTGCCCGTGCGCTTAATATGCCGGAAGAGAAGTACGGCGCACTTGACGACTTCTATGAGCTGGGCGGTGATTCCCTCAAAACAATGGTGGTAATGGCTGAGGCTGAAATCGAGGGACTGAATGCAGCGGATATTTTCCGCTACCGTACTCCGAGAGCTATCGCGTCAGTCGTGGAAAGCACCGACCGTATCAGCATCGAACAGCGCGAAGACAAAGCGAGAAAGGTACCACACCCGCTCACTCCGCTTCAGGTACAGATGATAGACGTTCAGCTTTTCAAGCCGGTTTCAACTATGTGGAGCAACACGCATTTTCTGCTGCGCTTCCCGCTTTCCATAGATGCGGATAAACTGTGTGTCGCTGTGAACAAGGCACTGCAAAACCACCCGGCATTGTCCTCCGCATTCAGCTTCAACGATGATAATGAGCTTGTTCAGCAGTATATACCCGGTCTTCTTCCCAAGGTAAAGATCAGGGATATAAGCATACAAACGGCGGCAACTCTGCCCGATGTGCTTGTTATGCCGTTTGACAGAATACTGAACGCTTGCTTGTGCCGCGTCGGAGTTTACCGCTCACCGGAATATCTGTATCTTTTCATGGACATACATCACCTGCTGCTTGACGGCGGTTCGCTCGGAGTATTGCTCGGCGATATCGTGAATGCGTACAATGGAAATGAACTGAAAAAGGACTGCTATTTCGCTCTTCTATCCGAGGAGGAGGAAAAGATAGCCGCCGGAGCCCGTAAACAGGATAAACAGTGGTTCAGCGAATATTACAAGGACGAGATATGGTGTAATAATCTTGATGCCGATCACGAGTCTAAGAACATAAACCAAGCGGAGAGAATGCACCGACTCTCGTTCAATGCAGGTCAGGTTGCTGATGCCGAGAAATACTGGGGCGTTACACATTCCGTAATGGCGATAGCTGCTGCGCTTGTCGCGCTGTCAAGGTTTACCGGGAAGCAGCACGTTATGATAAACTGGATATTCAATAACAGGCTGTCTCCCGAATCGGAAAATGCCGTAGGTATGCTGATAAAAAATCTCCCCGCTGCGGCTCGTATGGAAGAATTCAGGAATATCAGGGAACTTCTTGCGTCGGTTAAGGAACAAGTGGCGGAAGGTATCGCTCACAGCACCTATGACTTTATGACCGAAACATATTCGTCATTCCTTGATGACTGTATGGAGGTCAATCTCCAGCTTGGTATCAATGGTGATGAAATGGACGAGCTGAAACCGACACTTATCGAGCTGA
>JAILFE010000196.1 GCA_024697725.1 Oscillospiraceae bacterium | reverse complement strand
GAAGCCGTCGTCGTTGTCATCGGAAACGATGACTTCCTGCTGTACGAGCTTGAGATCGCCGTCCGATACGGTCACCAGTACCGATATCGTATCCTCGGCAGATACGGATATGCCCGCAAAAGCGGATACCATAGCGGCTGCTGCGGCAGCGGATATTATTTTCTTTGCGTTCATGATGATCTATCTCCTTAAAAAATTTATTTACGATATTTATGTCCGAAAACATATATCTTATTTGAGTTATTTGATGTTTTTTACCTCATAAAATCCCAATAGTCGTCAGAGACAGTTTCGGTTGGTGGAAAATTTGATTGTGAATTCACACTGGAACCGACTTTTGTCATCCCTACTGTAAATTGAAAAATATCCTTATCATTTTTAGTTACTTGGGCTTTTGTTACGTCTCTTATAGTGAAACCGAGCACACCAATCATATCCGGATTAGGATACTTCATATAAGCTGCAACAATTAAATATGTTACTCTTGTTTCATTACGGCTTACATAAACATCCGGTTCTATCCACAGCACATCCTCATGACCCACGTTATACTCACTGTGTTCGCCCATAACCCCAGATTGAACTCTATCAATATCATCCTCCGTTATCGGCAGTTCAAGACCAATGAATTCAATATAGTCATACATTTCCTCAAATCTCTCTTCAAGATTGAGACCCTCGTTACGTACAGCATCACAGAAATACGGCTCGATAATCGAGAAATCATGTGCGTTGATCGCATCTATTAAAGCATCAGTAACCTCTCTTCCATATTCATACTTATTTACTCCGCCAAACAATTCCTTTACCGGAGAACAAGATGTTAACAAGAAAGATGTTATCGCAGCAGCTATAAAATACGTTAAAAATTTTTTCATGCGCATAGTCCTGTAAAATGGATCCCACTAAGACCAAAATAAAACATACTTATTATAACACATACGTTATTATATTGTCAATGCCGCCGTTTCCGATTTTGACGGCATTTTCCGCACTTTTTTTGTGATGATATACAATATACTTCCACGGAAACAAAACGGCACTGTCCGCATATATCCGGACAGTGCCGTGAAAAGCATATCAATCCTCGTCGGGATCGTCGTCATAGGAGAGCTCTTCATCGTCGGGGATAAGAGGTATCTCTATGGACGGATCATCGTCAACAGTGGTCTCCGTTTCGGTCTTTTTGGGCTTCTTGGGCTTGGTCTCCTCGGTCTCATCCGGCTCGTCCGTCTCTTCCTCGGTCGTAGTCTCGGGAGCGGGATTGTAAGCCACATATACCATGACCGTATCGCTGCTTTCGAGATCGAATATCTCGCCCGGTTCGGGTTCGACCTGACAAACAGCGCCGTGATGATAGTACTTCGTTTCCAGTGAGATCTGTTCGTATTTTATGCCCAGTCCGTCGAGAAGGCTGATATAATCCTTCGTGCCGACGCCCTCATAGGAGGGTATCGTTACGTACTGCGAGCCGCGGCTGATCGTTATCGTGATCTCGTCGCCTTCCTCGTAGGTCTCGCCCTGTTTTACCGACTGGTCTATGATTATGCCCTTGGCGATCTCTTCATTGAACACATATTTCGGCACGAACAGAAGGCTCTCATAGGTCGGGGAATTCTTTATCGTTTCATAGTTCTTTCCTATGAGATCGTTCATGATATAGAGCTTGCCGTCGAATAATGTCACGCTTTCGGTGCCGTTTTCCACTTCATTGAGAGTGGGCTGCGGCGATTCGCTCTCGGTAGCGGCTGTGGTCTGATATGTCAGCGAGCTTGCAAGCTCTTCTATATCGGCAAGCGTCTCTTCGGGCACCTTTATATCCGTTGCGATATTGCTGCTGTCATCGAGGAAATACATCAGCACTCCCATGAACACGAGCATTACCAGCGTTGTGATGCCTGCGACCACAAGGAACACGACATGGCGCTTTGGCTGCTTTTTTGCTGTGCTGTGTGAGCGGGGGCTGTTCCTGCCGAAGCCCTCGGCGTAGTCATCGCCGCCGTCATTATCGCGCGGCACGGCTATCGGCATGGTATGTGTGACGCGCACTTCCTCGGGCTCTTCAAACAGCTTTGTCACAAGCTCGGTGACGGTCTGTATGCGCTTGTCGCCTGCGGGTTCGAGTCCCTGCATTATCACAGCGGAGACATTCTCCGGGATGCTCGGGTTGAGTATGACGGGCTCTGGCAGGGTATCCTTCACGGCGCGTCCCTCCGCCTCCGAGGGGACAGTCCCCGTGAGTATGCGGTAGAGAAGTGCGCATATCCCGTAGACATCCGTCCATGTGCCCTGCCAGCTGCCGGGGCTGTACTGCTCCGGTGCGGCATAGCCTTCGTAGATCTCTGAATTCAGTTCGGTATGGGCCGTGCGCAGGTCGGCGACGCAGAAATTAATGAGCACGAGCTCCTTCTGCGGCGTTACGAGGATATTTTCGGGGCATATCCCTCTGTGGACGACACCTGCATTGTGTATAAGGGACAGCGTTGTGAAAAGCGGCGGAAAGAGCTTTCTTACCTCTTCCCATGAAAGCACGCCGCCCGTTTCCTTCAGGACTTCGCTGAGAGGTCTGCCCTCAACGTGGTTGTATATAACATATCCGGTGTTGTTGTCGCCGAACATATCTATTGCGGGGTCTATGCTGTCGCTGCTGCGGAGCCTTGCAAGTGACTTGTTCAGCTCGACGAATTCGGACATGAAGGTCTTGTACTGTGCAACAGCGTTCTGGTTCACTGCGATGACAGAGCTGTCCTTGACGCGCCTGCAAAGGGTATCGGGCATATATTCACGGATAAAGACCTTGACGGACTTTTCCTTGTCGTAGCCTATATATAATGCGCTCTCACCGTTGTGATGCAGCAGTCTGCCCGCGATATAGCGTCCGTTCAGCGTGACGCCCGGGGCAAGATATGACGGCATATACGGAGAATCCGCGGCGTATCCGCAGTAAGGACATACGGCTTCACCGCCGTTAGGCTCCATACATCCGAGGCAAAGATCAACTTCGGGCTGCAAAGCAGTTCCTCCCTTGCAAAAAGATAGCGGTCATCCTTATGACCGTTATGCATTATGTACTGCGCATTGTTCGGGAATATCCAGAGGACATTCCGAGCTCGCCGTCAGAGACGGCAGAGAGCATAATAATGTACTCTATTATGATATCAGCATCATGGGGTATTGTCAATCGAAAACGTGCAAATTTCTTTGATTTGTATGCGGTTTGTTTTCGGATTGTAATCTGTGAAGATCGAAAAAGATCAAATTTACATAATATATGCAGTATATCTCATGGCAGGAAGAATCATGACAGAAGACCTGCTGCTTGCCGCCTTATCAGTGCCGGTATCATCGGAAACAAAAGCAATACATCCCGTGCCGGACTTGTTTTCGCCGTTTGCGGGATGTATTGCTTTTTGTATTGCAGATATGGGAAAGAGTGCCCGGAAGACGTTTTTGTTCCTGCCGGATCGGGGAGATATGCACCCCGATCCTATTTGAACCATTGTTCCAGATGCCGCCTGATACTGTCCTCCATACGAAACAGATACCGTATTATATCTATGGTAAGCCGCACCTGTGCTGCTCCCATTTCGCGCTCTGCCTCATCCGCGCATTCTCCGGCTGCCCGCCTGATATTGTATGCGAGCCATTCTGTCCAGGTGTATGCCAGTCCGAATACTGCGGAATAATCCCTGAATCCGTTGTCATAAGCTTCAAGATAACCGTCAAAGAAAGCCCTGAGCTTCGCAAAATCAAGATCGCAGACCGTTGCTCCTGCCCATTGAAGGGAGAGCTGAACTACGCTTGAAACGGGGTTGCCGCGTTCAAGACATTCAAGATCGATGACCCTGGGCTCACCTTCGTCCCATATGACGTTTTTGGGATCCATATCTTCATCGACGATGCACTCGATACCGGGAAGCGCTTTTCGCGCCTTGTTCATCTCGTTCTCGGCATAGATCAGCAGATCGGTGTTATCCTTCAGGATATCACGGATATCGTGGTTTCGTGCGGAAGCTGTATCTATCAGTCTGTTCCAGTCTGTGCAGCTGAACTCCGATACGGGCTTCGGTATCTGCGCCGGAGCGATAGCGTGTATCCTTCCCTGAATGCTTCCCGCGATACGGCACTGATCGGCGGAAATATCGTAAAGATCGGCAGTCTGTCCTTTCTGCCACGGATAGATGTAGAAATACTCCCCGCTGTATTTTTGCAGTTTGCTACCGTTTATCATGATCGCCGGCACAACAGGGATCCCTGCGTCTTCCAGCACCTTTTCCAGAGCATCGGCCCGTCTGAAGTTCCCGATGGCATCGGGGCGTTTCATGATGTCCGGATTGAGGTGTTTTACCGCGAAGGAGCCGTTTTCTGTAACGACTTTGTACATCTTGTGCTGAAAGCCTCCGGATACCGGCGAGATCGGGAGGATCACCGCCCCCAGCTCATTTTCGGCAAACAGTTTTTCGATCATATCATCTGTCATGTCAATTATCCTTATACCACTGTCATCTGTTGATAAAAAGAAGAAACCTCTCCTGCCTATGGTAGGCAAAAGAGGTCTCTTCCATGGTGCGCTGTGGGGGACTCGAACCCTCGGCCTACTGATTCGTAGTCAGTTACTCTATCCAACTGAGCTAACAACGCACATTGCATGATTTTTTAATCAGCGAAAATTATTATATCATACTGTTCCGGGTTTGTCAAGTGTTTTTTGAAAAAAATCACGCATTTTGCTTTCACGCGGTGGTACTGTTCAGAAATATCCCCGTTATTCCGAGGAAAAACGGGGATATCATACCGTATGCTGCGTAAAAGATCATTTCCTTGCTGAATCAGTCCTTGTCTTCATCAAGGTCATCATCATCGTCGTTATCATCGTCATCGTCTTCGTCTTCATTATCATCTTCGTCATCATCAATGTCGTCATCGTCATCCTTGTCACGCTTTACGCGCTGCCTTACGAGCAGGAGTATCAGGACAGCAAAAACAAGGAAGCCGATGCTGCCGCCGATCAGATAGGGCAGTCCCTCGTTTATATCAACGGAGATAGCCTTGTAGGGGATGATATATTTGCTCGCTTCCGTTGCATCTGCGGCATTGAACAGTCCGTTAGTCAGTATCCACGAATAAAGATGAGAGATCTCATCCTCCGTGAGCGGATAGAGAACACCGTTGAAGTAGCGGCTCTGCATATCTATCGTTTCGGTCTTGCCGGTGCTGAAATTCTCGGTCGCGGCAGTGAGCGCTTCGAGCGTTCTCACGAACTCGGGATCGCTCGTATATATCGTGATGCAGTAATTATCGTTCACGGGCACGAGATAGTAATAGTTCATCGGTGCGCCTTCGATGATATTGCCGTTCTTGTCGAGCTGATAGGTCTGACCGTAGGTGCCGTTCGCCGCGAATATCAGTCCGTCGGTCATTGCGCCCGAATATGCCGTTTCGGGGGTCATCTCATTGAGTGCGAGATGATCGTCCGTTACAAGGCGTGTGATATACGTTCCGTACAGTGTGACCGCCAGTGAGATGAGCATGAGTATCACCGACAGAACGAGCAGTATCGGGTGTTTTATCCTGGTCTTGCTTTTTTTCTTCGTCATTTTTCTTTCTCCCCGCAAAAAAGCGGAAATATCCCGCTTTTTTCTATAGTATAATATAATATAACATATTTTTTGCCGTAAGTCAATACGGGAACGGGAGAAAAAAGCCATGCATTTCCGTTTGGCTATTTGTGATACTTTCCGCCGCCCGAGATCATGAATGCGCGGTAGAGCTGTTCGAGCACCATTACCCGCGCAAGCTGATGCGGGAAGGTCATCGGAGACATCGAGAGCCTCAGATCGGCGCGGGATTTTATGCTGTCTGCGATTCCGTAGGAGCTGCCGATGATTATGTTCACGGTGCTTTTGCCCTGTACGGGTATGCGTGTTATCAGCTCCGAGAATTTTTCGGAGGAGAGAGTTTTCCCCTCTATGCACATGGCGATATTGTATGCGCCGGAGAGCTTTTTCTCCATAGCCTGCGCTTCCTCGTCAAGCGCGGAGAGTATCTCCTTTTCCGAGGGCTTTTCCGGCAGACGGCTCTCCGCAAGCTCGATGATACCGAGCCTGCAGAACGCGCCGAGCCGCTTTTCGTATTCGGCGCACGCCATGCGCAGATAGTTTTCCTTTAATTTTCCGACTGCGATGATATTTACATTCAGCATTTCGCATTTTCCTTGATTTTTATAGAATATCCCTTTATGCCGCTTCGGAAACAGCGGTCTGTGCGGCAGTCTCCGATGTTTCGGACGGCGCACTGCCAGTGACCGTGAATCCCGTGAATTCGGCGGTGATGCCGTCTGTTTCCAGTGAGCAGAGCGTATTTGTCGCTTTGTCGTATTTCAGGGTATACCTTGTGCCGCTGCAGCTGCCGTAATAGCAGAGCGCGGTCTCGGTCTCGGCAAATCTGAGGTCATCGGCAGCGGCGGCGTTGTCAAGTATACCGAATACCGTGACGAAAGCAGCCCTGTCGGGGATCTTGTCTGATTCGAGCCTGAAATTCAGGTCGCCGAGGGATGCCGTGATGCCGCTGCTGTCCATTCCGAGCTTGAGACCCTTCACGGTATCGGGCGAAGCGAGCGTCATTTCCCATATCCCGCCGCCCAGCCGCGACATACTGCCGCTGTAGGTGAATTCGTCGCCGCCGTTCTTCACGGTGATCTCACACTGCACGGTGTACAGCTTATCCGCATCGGGAGCCTTGACGCTCATCGGCGAGGACAGGCTGCATCCGGTCAGGATATATCCTGCGAGGAAGAAAATCGCGCAGGATAAGGCGGCTAACGGCTTTCTCAGCTTTTCTGTGATCTTCATATATATGCCCTCCGTTCATTGAGGAAATGATGACAGAGGACGATACGGGCTCATCTGTCCATTTCCCTGAATACAAAGGGCAGCTCGTCTGTGACATCCGACGGGAGCATACCTGTCACGGACAGTCTCTCTGCGGCAAGATCGGCGGCGCGTCCGTGGATGTATGCTCCGCAGGCGGCAGCCTTTTCGGGAGACAGCCCCATTGCAGCCAGTCCGCCGATTATGCCCGTGAGGACATCGCCCGAGCCTCCGCGCGAAAGCCCGGGATTCCCCGTGAACGAAACGTATGCGTTCTCATTTCCGACGATGAACGTCGGCGAGCCCTTGGCAAGTATCGCTGTTTCATAGAGCGAATTGAAGCGCATAGCCGCACCGAGACGGTCGGCAGCCACTTCTGCCGTGCTGATACCGAGCAGCCGTGCAAGCTCGCCGGGATGCGGTGTTACTACTGCGCCGCCCTTTGCATTTCTGATAATATCTATGCAGGGTGCGATGCAGTTTAGACCGTCAGCATCTATGATGAGCGGTTTTTCACACCCGTTTATCACCGAGCTTACGACATTTTTCGTATCTTCTGTGACCATCAGTCCGCAGCCTATCGCAACGGCGGAAGCTTTTCCGGCAGCGGCGAGCAGCCCGGGTATGCTCTCGGAGGAGACAGAGCCGCTCTCTGCTGTTTTCAGCGGGAGATAGGTGCATTCGTATATCGAGGAGGAAAGGCTCCGCACGACATCGCTGACGCTTGCGAGCGTGACAAGCCCCGCTCCGCTGCGAAGCGCCGAACGCACCGAGAGCGCGGCGGCGCCCGGCATAGTACGGCTCCCCGCGATATCAAGGAGCTTTCCGTACATACCCTTGTGCGCGTTATACGGGCGTTCGGGTATCATTTCCTTCACGGTGTCGCTGTCGAGCAGCCTTATCAGCCTGTCAACGCTTTTTATGCAGGTGCGGGGGATGCCGATATCGGCTGTGGTTACCTTTCCGCAGTAGTTTTTCAGCGGCAGCATGGCGGTGCCTATCTTTTCAAGACCGAATGTGACGGTATGGTCCGCCTTGAACGTACCCTCGGCAGCATATCCCGTGCCGCCGTTCCCGCCCGACGGGATATCGAGAGCTATCCTCACCGCTTTGCAGCTGTTTGCGAGTGCGAATATATCCGCCGCATTCTCCGGCAGTTCTCCGTGAAATCCCGTACCGAACACCGCGTCCACGATCACGGCGGAGCTGCTCACGGCATCGTGCGCTCTTTCGGGATCCTTTTCGAGCGAGAGCACAGGGACATCCCTTCGCGCCGTAAGCTCATACAGCTCGCGCTTGGCAAGGTCGGTGGAAACGGTATCGAAGATATTGACGCAGCATACGTCCAATCCCGCCTCGCTGAGATCCCTTGCGGCAACAAAGCCGTCGCCGCCGTTGTTGCCCTTGCCGCAGAGGACTGTGACCATTCCGGAAAGGTTCTGCTCCGCGATGATATTCATGATGAATACGGCTGCGGCGCTGCCTGCGTTCTCCATGAGCCTGTGGCAGTCCCTGCCCGCCTCTTCGGAGGCTTTTTCTATCTCCCTCATCTGAGAAGGGGTGCAGTAGAGTTTTTCTTTCATTATCTCGCTTCCGTTCCTGATAGTTATTTGTCCTTATTATTCCCGTAATAGAGCAGCGCCTTGATGTCTATACTGTTGAGAGTACATACATATGTGATGGATATCACAGCGGGCTCTATAATGAGTATCAGCAAAAGCCCCGCAGCTCCGCCCCATGTTAGGGAATCGGTCGTGCGTGCTTCGGTGAAAAGCGACACCCACGGCAGGACATGGAGATTTGCGAGGATATAGTAGCTCAGATAGTAGTTCGAGTCGGAAGATACTATCACGCCCGCTTTTGCGAGTATCAGCGCGGTATACATGATATAATGCGGCAGCGGCACGAGAAGCGCCATTTTTACGGGCATGGAGAAGTTCTTTTCCTTCCCGTGGAATTTTATCAGCTCGCGGTCGAGCTTCCCCGCATTGTAGGAATAGTTGAAGAACAGCCCGTTGACTATGACGATGGCTGCTATCCCCACGAGCAGCGTTATCAGCACAGATCCGCGGAAAACTCCGACCATAACGGTGCAGAACCACATATTCATCATGGTCCCGCCGAGGAGATAGAGCCAGCCCTTGAGTATTCTTTTGATAAATGATTCTTCCTTGCTTTTCATTATCTTTCTCCGGTGCGTATATTGCGGCAGGCGGCTTATCTGCGGGGGATTTTTCCCGTTTCGTCAGTGCCGCTGCCGATATACTCTATCCTATCATAAAAATAAGAACGCAAAATAAATTTTTTGTGAATAATAGCTGTAAAAGAATTGCCGTCAATAAGATGTAAATATACTTTTTTCCGCATTTTATGTTAATTTCCAAAAACAGGTTGAAATATCCGTCAGGATGTGCTATAATGGTTTATCAGGGGCATAATGCCCTGAAAGGACTGATCATCATGGTATATTCAAATTTCATAGATCTTATCGACCTTAACGACAGACCGGTCAGCTGGTGGAAAAAGGTCATAGAGCTCGGAGCCGAGATCGCAGGTCATCCGGAGGAATATTCGGATGCCTGCAAGGGAAAGATCATGGCGACGCTCTTCTATGAGCCTTCCACAAGGACACAGATGTCCTTCCAGACCGCCATGCTGCGTCTCGGCGGGACGATAATCGGCTTTGACAACCCTGCGACCTCGTCTGTCGCCAAGGGTGAGAATCTCAAGGACACCACCAAGATAGTTTCGGGCTATGCCGATATCATGGTGATGCGCCACCCCTCCGAGGGCTCGGCAAAGGCGGCGGCGATATCGGCGGAATGTCCTATAATCAACGCGGGCGACGGGAGACATCTCCACCCGACACAGACCCTGACCGATCTGCTCACTCTCTACAAGGAGAAGGGCAGGCTCGATGATCTGACGATCGGTATATGCGGCGATCTGCGCAACGGCAGGACAGCGCATTCTCTCTGCAAGGCGCTCGCCGAGTTCAGGGGCAACAGTTTTGTGCTGATATCCACGCCGACACTGCGCATACCCGCGTATATCACAGATATACTCAGCGCGCGCGGCTGCCCGTACAAAGAGGTCAACACGATAGAGGAAGCGATAGGCTCGCTCGATATGCTGTATATGACAAGGATACAGCGCGAAAGGTTCGAGAGCGAGGAAGAATATGCCGCACAGAAGGATATATACTGTCTTGACAGGCGCAAAATGGCGATGGCAGGGCGTGATATGATCGTGCTGCATCCGCTCCCGCGTGTGGATGAGATAGCTATGGATGTCGATGAAGATAAAAGAGCACTGTATTTCAAGCAGGCAAAATACGGGATGTATGTCAGGATGGCGCTTATCATCACCATGCTCTCCGAGAAGGACAACAAGACCCTGCTGCTTTCGGGCAGGGTACATAACGGGGTGAAATGCACCAATCCCCGCTGCATAACCAACAGCGAGCATTATCTCCCCAAGAGTTTCAGAGGGACGAGAGATACCCTCGAATGTGAATACTGTGATGAAAGAGTCATGCTTGAATTCTGATACGCTGCAATGCGGCATACACCCGCAAAGGCAGAAATTGTGACTTGCAAAGCGCACAGCCGTATTGTATAATTAATATGATCGGCGGCGGGTCAGACCGTCCGCGCTTTTCTGATCTAAGGAGGAAAAAGTTATGAGCGGCAATTCCAAGAGCATTATTACCATACCTATGCTCGCTCTCAGGGGACTGGTGGTGTTCCCGAATGCAGTCGTGCATTTTGATGTTGAAAGGGAAAAATCGGTGACGGCTCTGAAGGCGGCGCTGTCATCGGATAAAATGGTATTTCTGGCAGCACAGACCGATTTTGAGGTCGATGAGCCGAAATTCGATGATATGTACAAGGTCGGCACGGTGGCCGAGATAAGACAGATACTCAAAACTCCCGATAATGTGACGAGAGTGCTCGTCGAGGGAGTATACAGGGCAAAGCTCGTCTCGATGGATCCCGACGGCGACTGCATAATGGCGAGGATAAAAAAATTCCCCGAGAAAAAGATACAGTCCTCTCAGGTGGAGATAGATGCGGTGATACGTGCGATAAAGAGCACGTTCCGCCATTACAGCACACTTATCCCGAGGATGCCTCACGAGATAACCGATACCGTCCTCAACGAGACAGATCCCGTTGAGCTCTTCGAGATGCTGGCGTTCAACCTTGCGCTCTCGGCAGAGGACAGACAGCAGCTGCTCGAAGAGAGCAGCATGGATCTCAGACTGGGGCTGCTGCTCTCGATGCTCACCCGCGAGGTCGAGGTCATGAGCATAGAGCGCACCTTGCAGGAAAAGGTCAAGGAACGCATAGACAGCGGTCAGAGGGAATACTATC
>JAILFE010000191.1 GCA_024697725.1 Oscillospiraceae bacterium | reverse complement strand
AGTGCAAGATTTTTGAGCTGATAAGCCCAAAAATCTTGCACTATTGCTGACCGTAGGTCAGCAATAAGCAGACATTAATCAGGTAGTGCGCTGCAAATCTTTGATTTGCAGCAGCAGAAGCGGCTGTAAGCAGCCGCTTCTACCAATAACCGCCCGTAGGGCGGTTATTGAGCACGCACTATTTATGTCCGTCCATTTGCGCTTTATTGAGAAGCTCCATAGCTTCTTTGATATACTATGTGTATAGATAATAAGCTATATCTATTGCGGTTCCCATGAACCCTGCTGACGAATACCGGTCTTCCGGGCTTCTTCGGTGAGACTGATGATCTCATCATCCGACAAGCTTATCTTTAACGCATCAGACAGCTTTTCCGCATAAGACGGTTTAGTGATCCCGACAATAGGAACAGCACCCTTGGCTATCGCCCATAGTATCGGAACCTGAGATCTGTCAATGCCGTATTTATCGGCAATATCCTTCATCATACACAAAAGTTTTTCTATCTTTCTGAACTTGCTTTTCGGAAATGCAAAATTTCTCATCGAAAACATCGGGAAATGGTGTTCTGCATTGTATCTTCCTGCAAGCGCTCCCTGCTCAAGCACCATATATGCGTAGTAGCGTATACCTCTACTGTTGCAGTAGTCAATAATAGGCTGCTGATCGTTTCTGAGCAGGCTGAAATGATTCTGAACAGCTTCAAGTTTCAAACCTTCTTCTGCGAGCAGTTTTTCAGCCTGTTTGATATTATCCAATGACACATTTGATATTCCGACTGACTTTATCCTTCCGTCCTTGATGAGATGGACTGCTTCTCTGAGATTTTCAAGCAGATTATTCGGCTTGTGTATCCAGAAAAGATCGGCTGAGCTTCGTCCCAGACGCTTCATACTTTCATTGAATGAGCTTTCCAGCGCACCTCTTTTGAACTTCTTGTCCGGGAAATACTTTGTGGATATGAATATACCATCGTTACCACTGATAAGTCTGCCCAACAGTTTCTCACATGAACCCATACCGTAAACGGCAGCAGTATCCCAATTAAGGAAGCCGAGTCTGACCGAGGTGTTGAATGCTTGCGTCAGTTCTGCTTCATCATACTTTTTTCCGAAGATCATTTTGGAACCATTGTATCCTGCGCCCCAAGCCCATGTGCCTATCATTATGTCATTTTTCATTCGTTATCCACCTCTTTTATTGCGCTTCTTATCCTGCTAAGCGATTCTGGAGTTATTCCCAGATATGTTGCAATATGTCTTTGAGGAACTCTTCCGCTGAGTTCGGGATACAGCTTTCTGAAATGCAGATAACGCTCCGTCGCATTTTCCACAAGGAATCCGTTCTCTCGGTATATTTTATAGCGCATACCGCTTTCGAGAAGCTGTATCCAGATAGTTTTCAGCTTTTCGCTTCTGAAAATCAACTCCTTCATCTTTTTGACATCAAATATCATGACGGTCGATTCCTCAACGGCTTCCCACATTTTGATGATCTCGTCAAAGCCCATCATACCCTCGTCCATACAGAAACTGCCCTCTTTTGAAAAGAACTGGGTTATGTCGTTTCCATCACCGTCAATATAATAGCTGCGGACAACGCCGTTCATCACGATCCCCGCTTTCGATGCCTTGTCACCGATACCTGCGAGTAAACCGCCTTTTGAAAAGACCTTGAATTCCGAAAAACCTATCACCGAATCATATACTTCATCACCAAAATCAAGGCCTAGTTTCTTTGAGAGTTCTTTGATCTGACAGGTAATGTAATACTTATCCATAAATACACTCCTTTAGCTGAAAAACAGAAAATAATAACGTAATTATATCCGGACATCCGTGGTCGGTCATAGGTGCTATAAGGTATCCAGTCTTTTTGCATTCCCACATCTATACCAGACCGATCACAAAAGAATATCGTTGTCAGTGTCAAGTCTATTTTGCGTTCTGTTTTGTATCATTCATTATGATCAACCTCCTGAAAGGCATTATATCATAATGTACGACTTTTTTCATTGACATATGTTAATTCTTTCTTTTATCCTCACGATTTTTAAGCATTAGCTTTTTTTCTATATATTACATCACATCCGCATTTTTCTTTCGATCCGTTCAGACCAAGATGGTGATAATAGATCAAAGCACTCAGTTCTTTTGCGATATTTTCCTCTTCTGAATGATTAAGTAAGATATACCTCAAGCTAAGAATCAGGAGTCTTGAAATAAGATCCTTTATAATCCCGTCTTCTAAAGGATACGCTTTGATAAACCTTTTTATTATCATTTCTTCCAACAGTTCTATGTCTCTGCCGCCAACAGCCCGAAGCATTATCAAAATCATCACCACCATTCTATAAATCTTGCCGGGCTGAATTTCTCAGCCCCATACTAATATTATAGCACACCTTGATATAAAAAGTCTATTCGCAGTGCGCATGAATTTGAGTGCACCATAAAACTTTTTTTATCGTGAAAATGTTATACTTCTGCTGATACTGCTGCTGTGGAGAAGCCTTCACCTTATGAACATGAGGTTCGTGCCTGGTATGTTCACGGGGGCTCTTTCCATGATAGCAACATATTTTATACTCAAGCTCATAGGGCTGACGAGCGGGAACAGCATCCCCGGTCTCATGCTGGTATATGCCGCGAGCTCCGGAATGTGATATTATATCGCAAAGGGATTATTTGACACTATCCCGAGATCGCTCGACGAAGCTGCAAGGATCGACGGCATTTCGAGGAGCAGGGTATTCTTCAGTATAATAATGCCGATTGCAAAACCGATAATCATCTTTACGATAATGATGGCATTTATGGCTCCGTGGGGAGACTTCATGTATGCTTCACTCATATCTTTCGGACACGAGTATGCATACAATGTAGCAGTCGGACTGTACAAATGGCTCGATAAGGAACATATCAACAGCTGTATCTCTGTATTCTGCGCCGGCGGGTTCTGAGTTTAGCTGCCTGTCACCTTATTGGTCATGGCTTTGCTGCAATACTATGTTGAAGGCGTCACAGGCGTCGCAGGGAAGAAAATGATCATAAGGAGAGTATCCGGCTCGTATATCAGGAGGAGACCTTCACAATTGACAGGGTGCTATGCGAAGAGTATGATCTTGTTTTAGCAGCTGAGGAAAGGTTTGATCTGAAGGGCTTTGTATTCGCAAAGCGCACCAAAGAGACTGCGGAGATATCCGCATCGGAGAACAAGGGTATCTACGGTGACAGTTCTCGGTCGGAGATGATGCCGTTACATGAATCGGGAACATTGTCACGCTCAGCTTCGGAGAATTTGATTTCGGGGAAGTATTTCCGCGCAGCCTTTATATCACCGGAAGATCAGCTCTTGCAGTGAACAATATAAATGCATTTATTTCGGGCGGCGCCGAAAATATGATACTGTGGGTTAGAAGATGCTGAGGAATATACGGAGCGCAGGTTCGATATCGGTTATCTCGACGGAAAAGCGGATGTCTCATTCTTTTTTCTTCCCGGGTGTGATTTCGATTCCGGCCATTCAGATTTGAACGAAGGCTGGGGGTATCGGCTAAAAGCACATAATAACAGAAAATGGCTCCGGATCACTGTTCCTGAGCCTGCTTTTATATACCGGATTGACATTTTCAGGGTAACGGTGTATACTTATATCATCATTTGTTTGCGAAGGTGTTTCGGCTCACAGAATACAAGAGTATGTTGTTAAATAGGTTGATCCATATACATCTGATACAAGGAAGCGTATGATGACATCTGCAAAATAAGGAGTGATACGTATGATACTCGTTATCGAAGACGACGAAATGATAAACAGCCTTCTCTGCAAGGTGCTTCGCAGCAGCGGACATGAAGCAGAAAGTGCGCTCAACGGTCTTGACGGTCTGGAACTTGCAAAAGCAAAGGAACATGAGCTTATCCTTCTTGATCTTATGCTGCCCCTGAAAAGCGGAGAAGAAGTTCTCAGAGAGATACGCAAGACTAAGGATACACCTGTGATAGTACTGTCTGCGAAGAATGAAGTGATAAACAGGATAGATCTGTTAAGGCTGGGAGCGGACGATTATATCTGCAAGCCGTTCGATATTGATGAGGTTATGCTGAGAATAGACGCCGTTCTGAGAAGAACAGGAAAGACAGTGTCACCGTCTCTTTGTTATAAGGAACTCAGGCTCGAAAGGGAATCGAAGACAGGCTATATAGGTGAAGAACCGCTTGTTCTTACTGCAATGGAATACTCCATTCTTGAACTCATGCTTGAAAGTCCCGCGAAGGTATTTTCAAAGCGCAGTCTTTTTGAAAGCATCACGGGCGATTTTTATCTTTCAGAGGATAATACAATGAACGTGCATATCAGCAATCTCAGGAAAAAGATAGCAAAGCTCACCGATGAACCTTATATAGAAACAGTCTACGGGATGGGCTACAGACTTTCAAAATGAATCTTTAGGATTTCTTTAGGTTTCGTGAAGCGGTTCCTTAATTTCCCGTGTTATACTTGAAGCATAAAAGGAAAGGAGACAGGACGAATGGAAAATATCGTACTTGAAACTAACTGTCTGTGCAAGAGATACAATAATTCTTATGCTCTTGACAATGTAAGCATAAAGCTGGTAAAAAATCATATCTACGGCTTTATAGGCGAGAACGGCGCGGGAAAGAGCACGTTCATGAAAATAATATCGGGGCTTGCATTCCCGACATCTGGCGACTTCACGCTGCTGGGCGGGAAATATCCGAACGGAGTGCAGGAAAAGCGCAGAAAGATCGGCACAATGATCGAACAGCCCGCACTTTACCCCAACTACACCATAAAGCAGAACGTTGAGCTGCAGAGGATAGCTGTGGGCAATCCGGACGCTTCGGCTTCCGATAAAGTTATTGAAATGGTAGGGCTCAGCAGCGACAAACACAAGAAAGCAAAGGATCTTTCCATGGGTATGAAGCAGAGACTCGGGATCGCCATTGCTATGGTGGGCGACCCAAAGTTCCTGATACTGGACGAACCGATCAACGGGCTTGATCCTAAGAACATCGTTTCCCTGAGAAAGCTCCTCAAAAAGCTGAATGAGGAATATGATGTCACGATATTCATATCCAGCCATATCCTCAGTGAGCTTTATCTGCTGGCAACAGATTATATATTCATACACAAAGGCAGGATAATCGAGACCACTACCCATAAGATGCTCGAAGAAAAATGCAGCAGGTATGTGTCTGTGAAGACCGATAATATACCCGAGACAGTGACGGTGATCGAGAGGGAATTCCCCGATGTACAGTATAAGGTCGTTGAGGATGACTGTATAAAGGTATTCGCAAAATCGGGGATAATGACCGGAATATCAAGAAAGCTTATGGAAAAAGGAATTGTCATCTCGGAGCTTTCGGTGAAGGAACAGACGCTTGAGGAATATTTCATGAGCATAACGGGAGGAGAAAAGTAATGACTAATCTGATGAGGATAGAGTTTTATAAGCTCAGGAGATTCAAGGTATTTTATGCGGTCATAGGGTTTCTTATCGCAATCTTTGCCTATAGTGCAGTAAAGAATGCCGAAAAACATTTATTTACAGATCTCTATCAGGTATTTAAGGTCTCTCTGCCCGACACTTCGTTTTCGTTCTTATTTGCCGTACTGACTTCACTGTTCGTGGGAAATGATTTCAGCACAAAGACCGTCAACCGCGAACTGGTGACCGGCTCAAGCAGGTGGAACGTGATAATTTCAAGGATCATACCCGTATGGATAATGAACATCGCATACCATACTCTGAACATAGTGCTGTACATGGCTGCTATGGGCATAGATGCGGGATATTCGTTTGACGGCTTCGGCACTTCCGACATTGCATGGTTCGGTACTGTAATGCTTCAGATAATGGCGCTGTCAACGGTGATAACACTGATAACCTTCATATGCGGGAATATATACGGAGGACTTACGGCTTCGGTAATAACGTTATTCGCACTCTGCAACATAATGAGGAATTTCACGGCATCGACCGTATACACGAGCTCATGCTTCTGCTTTGCTCCTGACAGCAGCACAGCAACTCTTATCAGATGCTCTGTATTTGCAGTATTCACGATCATCGCTGCTCTTGCGGCAACATATTTTGTGTTCAGGAAAAGAGATATATCCTGACAGATGACAGGGAGGAACAGCCTATGCTGTATATAATGATCTTGATACTTGCTGCGGCGGTCCTCTTTCTGCTTCTGAAGCTGACTGCGATAAAAAAAGAGATGCGGCGCATCTCCCGTGATATGTCGGACAACGAAAGTGAAAGCATAATAAGCGTGGATTTTATTGATAAAGACCTTCAGGCTATGATCCTGGAGGTTAATCGGCTTTACGGAAAAATCACGGAGATCAGAAGAATAAGCAGAAACAAGGAACGAACGCTGAGGGATTCAGTATCTATGATATCTCATGATATGCGTACACCGCTGACCTCGGTCATCGGCTATCTGCAAATGGCAGACAGAGCTGAAGATCCCGATGAGATAAAGGAGAATATAAAAACCGCGCTTGAAAAAGCCAGGTATCTTAACGGTCTTATAAACGACTTTTTCGAGATCTCACTGATAGGTTCGGGACAATCAAAGGCAGTTCCCGAAAGGCTGAACCTGTCGGAGATTATCTGTGAGGAGATACTTTCCCAGAGCCCCGAGATAGACAGACGAGGCATACAGCCCCGTTTTGATGATTCGGAAAGGGATATATTTGTGCTTGCAGACAGGAAAATGCTCGGAAGGGTCATACAGAACCTTATATCCAATTCAGTCAGGTACACCCGCGGCAGGATCGACATTAAAATAACCGAAAAGGAAGATTTTACCGAATTAAGGATCATTACCGATACTGCGGATAAAATTGCGGCAGACAGGATATTTGACATGTTCTACACGGAAGATGTTTCACGCTATAAGGGAGGTACAGGTCTGGGGCTGTATATAGTAAAGGGATTTGTGGAAAGCATGGGAGGAAACATCCATGCGGAACAAGCGGGCTCCGATCTGACTATCACCGTCGTATTGAAAAGAGAGGTGTATCAGATCATAGACGATATTGACTGATAGTTATACAGAAATAACATAAAGAGGAATGATTGCATATGGTAAAAGAAATTGTTCATGATCCATTTATTCTGAGAATAGCATCGGAGACTGCATCAGCAGATGATGCAGCTGCCGCCCGTGATCTTGCCGAAACTCTCGAAGCAAATAAAAAGGGCTGTGTAGGTATGGCAGCAAATATGATCGGTGTACGCAAAAGAATAATCGCATTTTATGATAACGGTAAAATTACGGTGATGTTCAATCCGGAGATAACGGCGAAATTTCAGCCGTATGAAACATCGGAAGGCTGTTTGTCACTAATAGGGGGACCTCGTCCGGTTACAAGATATAAAAACATAAAAGTTAGGTTCCAGGATAAATACATGAAATATCATGAGAAGAAATACAGCGGTCTGACAGCACAGATAATCCAGCATGAGACAGATCACTGTAACGGTGTGCTTATATGAATAGATATATGAGGGTATTATGCAATGATCGTAATACCCTCTCTTTTTAGTGGTTCCAAAGATGCATACAATTCCTCCCTCTATGATACGGCAGAACGTGTTCGTGTTCAACTTTTCTGTAAGGTATAACATAACCATGTTGACCGACCGGAACTGCGTAAAAATCACGGCCTCACACAGATTTTACAATCGGAAGAAATAATTTTGTTACATGGTGAACGATTTATGAACGTTTCGGTCTTGACAAAATACGATAAATATGTGATAATATATTGGGATATAGTTATTATATAGATATTTTATCATTTATATTAAGTACTGTAATTATTTTGTTTTATTTGTAATCTTTTTGGAAAAGGAAAAACCTACAGTATATACTTACAGCGTACCCACGCATATAAATAACGAGCGGAGTGCGCTTTTGCTGTATTTATTGTGACATATAGTATTCTGCATAGAAAGGGTTTGATCGGATATATGGAACTGAAAACAGCTAAAAAGGATATGAATTTTTTAAGAAGTATCGGAGTGACTGCACTTATCATCGCATTTTTTGTCGGGATCGTTCTTGCGTATTACGGTATGGTCTATTCTGAAAGGCGCAGCTGTATCGTAAAAGACGGGGAAATATCAGCTATAAAAACCTCAATGGAATTCAACGAATATCTTTCAACAAGTCTCGATGCGATAGAGATGACCGCTTATACTGTCGACGGAATGATCGCCGAGGGCAAGAGCGATGAGGAAATACTAGATTATCTTGTCGGACAATCGACTGCAATAATGAATACCGTTTTTGAAAATACTACCGGAATGTACGGTTATATAAACGGAAAATTTGTTTCCGGCTCAAACTGGACACCGCCTGATGACTTTGTGGCGACAGAACGCCCGTGGTATATCAAAGCTATATCAAAAGGCGGAGAGATAGTGATAGTTGAACCCTATAAGGATGCCCAGACCGGAAACATCATGATGGCGATCTCCAAGACGCTCTCAGACGGAAAAAATGTTGTGGCGTTCGACATTACGCTCGACGAGATTCAGGAAATAACCGAAGATGCCGTAAATTCGGATATATCTGATGTGGAGTTTATAATTGACCGCAGTGGAAATGTTATTACGCATTCCGACAAAAATGAGTTCGGAAAGAACTATATTCATGAAAAGGATTCATTGGGTGACGCTGTTGTAAACAAGCTTTTTTCGACTGATGAATATTACTTTGAAGTTGATTTCAAGGGAGTCAATTATATAGTATATTCTGAGCCTTTGCTGAACGACTGGTTCTGCATATCGGTTAAGGAAACGACATCGGCTTTCAGATCGCTGAATGTCATACTTGTTGTGACTATATGTGTTATTATTGCTGTTGTGACGGTAATAACCATAATAATGAGAAAATCCAATATGCGCAATCAGATAGCGCAGCGGCTTTCGGCACAGCTTTCCTCAACGGCTGAGATATATGTATCCATGCACGAAATAAACTTCATCACTGATACATTCACCGAAGTAAGAAACAATAAGAACGAAGCTTCCGCATTGATCGGTGTGACCCGTGACCATTGTCAGCAGATGATACGTTCTATAATGGAACATTTCTCTGCTGAGTCAACAAGGGACAGTATACTTGATTTTGTTGACTTCAGCAAGCTTAATGCGCGTCTGAGCGGGCGCAAGACTATAACATCAGAATTTCTCAACAATGATGGGCAGTGGCGCAGGGCGAGATTTATCGTTTCAGAACGCACGGAGACCGGCGGTGTCGCTAGGGCTATGTACCTGATAGAAGATATAGACGGAGAAAAGCGTGACCGTGATACCGCATATGAAGCTGCCAAAAAGATGAACGATCAGATAGCATCTGTCGCCAAGATCTATTTCACAATGTATGATATAGATGTAAAGAACAACACACTGAGCAGGATAAAGAACGATACTCAGAATGATTCGGGGGGTGAAGACGGCGATTCCGGAAATGCGCAGCATATGCTCTATGAAATATCAGAGCACATGACACATATTACAAATCGTTCACAGATACATAATTTTATGAAATTATCCGATCTGGATGATCGGCTTAAAGAAAAGAATACGATCACCGAAGAATTTTTGAGCAGCAATGAACGGTGGCGCAGAGCAAGATTTGTTGTTTCCGGGCGCGACACGGACAATACTATCTCTCATGTGCTGTGGCTCGTTGAAGGGATAGACGATGAAAAGAGAATGCGTGACGAGCTCCTCGAAGCTTCGGAAACACTCGGCATCCGCATGGCATCCATCGTGAATATCTATATGACCGTGCATGAGATAGATATAGTGAATGATACCTTTACCGAGATAAAATCACAGCTTGAATTTGTCAGGGATATGATCGGCGAGACCTGCACAAACGCTCAGGATACGCTGAGCAAGGTCATGGCATCGATAGTAGATGAGCAGTTCAGGGATGAGATCATCCGCTTTGTCGATCTTTCAACGCTTGAATACCGTCTTTCCAATAGGGATACCATCAGCATTGAGTATATGAACCGCGACAAGCTCTGGAGACGCGGAAGATTCATCGTTTCCAGATGTGATGACAGCGGAAAGCTTACTCATGTTATGTGGCTTTCGGAGGATATAGACGATGAAAAGAAGGAAAGTGACAAGCTGCTCGATCTTTCGGAGCGTGCCCTTGCTGCAAGTGAAGCGAGGTCGTCATTCCTTGCGGATATGTCTGAAAGACTGCGTCTGCCGATAAATAATGTCATCGGCATGAATGAAATGATTATGCTGGAAAGTGATAATGAAAATATATCCGAATATTCTGAAAGTGTTAATGCTTCGGGCAATCATCTGCTGGGTATGATAAACGATATATTTGATTTCTCGAAGATCGAGTCGGGAAAAATGGAGATCGTACCTGTCGATTACGATCTTGCGTCTATGATAAATGATATAGTCAGCATGACACAGGCAGAAGCGGACAAGAAGGGACTTCGCTTTGAGCTTGAGATAAACAGCGATCTTCCGCGTATGCTGCGCGGAGATGAAGCGCATATTAAACAGATAGTCACAAATCTGCTTGAAAACTCCCTGAAATATACCGAAAAAGGCAGCATTTCGCTGACGATTAGATTTGAAAAGCTTGCCGATGAACCTGATGCTGTTATGATGTACTTTGCTGTTAAGGATACGGGTGTCGGGATACGCAAGGAGAACATGAAAAAGATCTTCGACATAACCTCCACTTCTTATAATGACCGCAGTGAAGCGGTCCAGGGAACAGGTCTCGGAATGTATATCATACAAAGACTTCTTGAAATGATGGATTCATCGCTGAAAGCGGAGAGTATATACGGGCTCGGATCAAAGTTCTCTTACAGACTTAAACAGAATGTCGCGGTGTGGGAACCTCTGGGGAATTATGAAGCCGCATACAAGTCTTTTATTGAAAGCCGTATGAAGGGCAGCGATTCATTCAGAGCACCTGATGCTGAAATTCTTGTTGTCGATGATACGCCTATAAATATAACGGTTTTCAAGAGTCTGCTCAAAAAGACGGGTATAAAAACAGATTCCGCAGTAAGCGGAAAAGAATGCCTTTCGCTCACATCTGAAAAGAAGTACGATATAATATTTATCGATCATTCAATGCCTGATATGGACGGGATAGAAACACTTCATAAGATACGGGCGAATGACAATGATCCGAATCACAGAACACCTGTGATATGCCTTACTGCAAATGCTTCGGAGAGTATGCGTGAACAGTATCTCGAGGAAGGCTTTGACGATCACCTTATAAAGCCGATAGACCACGCAAGGCTTGAGGAAATTCTTTTGAAGTATATCCCCGAAAACAAGATAATAACCTGAAGGGAGGGTGACCTGTGAAAAATAACAGCAGAGTTAATCTGTACGGATATATTATTCTGATAAGTTTTCTTTTAGTTGTAAATGCGGTTCTGGGAATTGTTATAAGCAATAAGTCGGGAGCGGCTTTCAAGGAAATGATACAGTCAAGAATGCTTGACATTTCCAATACTGCCGCAGATATGATAAACGGCGATGACCTTAGAGATCTTAAAGCCGAGGATAAAGGAACACCCGAATATGACAATATAGTGCGTACATTGAAGTACTTTCAGGATAACATGGAACTGAATTATATCTAC
>JAILFE010000190.1 GCA_024697725.1 Oscillospiraceae bacterium | reverse complement strand
AGTGCAAGATTTTTGAGCTGATAAGCCCAAAAATCTTGCACTATTGCTGACCGTAGGTCAGCAATAAGCAGACATTAATCAGGTAGTGCGCTGCAAATCTTTGATTTGCAGCAGCAGAAGCGGCTGTAAGCAGCCGCTTCTGCCAATAACCGCCCTACGGGCGGTTATTGAGCACGCACTATATTATACCACTAACCAAGAAATAAGTCAATAGTTTTTTTCTGGTTTTTCGATCCTGCAATATAGATCTCCCATGCTCTAGGCAGATTTTCACGAACAAATCCCGCATAAGAGCAGTTATTGATATTTATCATATCTTTTTCTTTCATATACTCTGCAACAATTGAATACCACTTTTCAAGCTGTTCCGGGGACTTGTCCTCAAATCTGCCGACACTCAGCCTGCCCTCACGGATATATTTCTGAAACAGTGCATAGGCATCGGGAACATAAATGCAGTCAACAACTTTAAGAGGAACTGTACCGAGCCTCGCGCAAGGGATATTCCTGAACGGGATATATTCCCCCTCATCGGCATTTACTATATAAATGCAGCCCTTTACTCCTTCGGACACCTGCCTCAGCGCATCGTGATACAGTTCGTGATATACAGGTACATCGCTGCCGTTTTCAAAGCCGTATGGGAACCAGTAATACGGGCGTTCCACAGCATTGCAGAGATACATTGCCGCGACCTGCTCTATCGTTGTAAGATACACATACGGTCTGTCATGGTCTGCCTGCTTCGGTATCAGCTCGGTCAATCCGACAGTATTGCTTCCGTGATAGAGCAGCATATGTTTCCTCCTTAATTGCCATAGAACTCAAATAGTATTAATTCAGCTATTTACAGCCATAGCGATACTGTTCATACAGCTGGTCGAGAACTCATCTCCCGACACGGTCGGATGAAGCTGTATCAGATATATATTGCCATATTCCTCACTGTGTGCATATACTCACTTATACATATGATTATACCATACCACAGCCGCATCGTCAACCGTCCGAACAAGCTCCGGTTCTAATGAAATTTTAATCTTATTCACATTGACAGTTTCCCGTCTTTGTGGTACTATTTTATTGTACGGATGATTTGGAAAAGCAGTGACAGAAAGCAGGTGAGATCATGAGAAAAGATCAATTATCAGATGTTCCGGCAATGCTGCGGGATGACAGCGACAGACATATGTACAGGGAGATCGATACATTTCTCGGTATTTCAAGAAAATACAGTACAAAGGGTCTGAATTTTATCAGAATATCCGGATTTATAGGAGGGATACTTGTTTCGGCATTATTTTTTTACTTTATCCCATTCACTGAAAAAAAGGTCCATCTGACTGTACTTATGATCTTATCTCTGTTATTCGGGATTTCGATGCTGTTTTACGGAAACAGACCGTTACCCGGCTGCGAACGTATAAAAAAAGTGATCTCAGAAGACGGCATATCAAGGATATATAACGATATGTTGACCGCAAGAAGGATCAAAGGAAGTAATATCCATTTAGGCAATGAATATGTATTTGACCGTTCGGGTGCGATCTATCGCCGCAATGACGTAGCAGACGTATTGATAGATGAGTATAATATGAGGGGCGGCGCCAAAAGTTATTGGGCAGTATTTCATATTTCCGACAGTATTGGCAGTATGAATGTTTATATAAAGACACTGAGTAGTCTCAACGTTGAAAAGCGTTTAAAGGACTTTATGTATATAAAAGATATGTTTGAAAAGCAATGATGATCGTTGCGGCACAGGAGACAATTCTCCTGTGCTGTTTTTGATAATCCCTCTGTTATCATGGTAAAAAATTGACCGGCTGTACCCCAAAATACAGTCGGTCATTTTATATTTGTGGAACTCTGTTCGTATAAAATAAAATAATAAATTGAACTATATGAAGAGTTTTTTGAATCTGTCCATTGCCTCGGAAGTGTTTTCATAGCTGTTGAAGGCAGTGAGCCTGAACCAGTTCTTTCCGTTCCTGCCGAAGCCCGCCCCGGGAGTTCCGACAACCTGTATCTCGTTCAGGAGATAGTCGAAGAATTCCCAGCTTTCCATATCATGCGGACATTTAAGCCATATATAAGGTGAATTTTTCCCGCCTGTAAAATCTATCCCGAGTTCTGTCAGCGTATCAGCGATAAGCATCGCATTCCTGCGGTAATAGTCTATGTTCACGCGGATCTGTGCAAGCCCCTCGTCCGAGAATACAGCCTCTGCCGCACGCTGTACGGGATAAGATACTCCGTTGAATTTCGTACCCTGTCTTCTCGCCCATATATCGGCGAGCTTTATCACATCACCCGAATCGGTTTTAACAGTGAGCTCACCTGGGATAACGGTATAACCGCAACGTACTCCTGTAAATCCCGCAGTTTTTGAGAGCGAACACATCTCTATCGCACACTTTTTCGCGCCTTCTATGCAGTAAATGCTGCGCGGAACATCAGGTTCCGAAATGAATGCTTCGTATGCGCTGTCAAAGATGATGACCGCTTCATTTTCCTGTGCGTAATCAACCCATTCTTTGAGCTGATCTCTTGTATATGCCGAACCGGTCGGATTATTCGGGGAACACAGGTAAATTATATCTGCATGGACATTATTATCCGGCATAGCTGCGAAACCGTTCTCCTCGTTGGAATCCGCAAATAGTATATTCCTGCCGCTCATCCTGTTGGAATCCACATACACGGGATAGGAGGGGTCGGTGAGCATAACGGTATTATCATTTCCGAAAATATCAACGATATTTCCGCAGTCGGATTTAGCTCCGTCGTTTATGCGGATATCATCCGGAGATACATCTGCGCCGAGCTTTTTATAATAACCTGAAACAGCGTTCCGCAGAAAATCATATCCTGCACCGGAATCCTCATATCCGCGGAATGTCTCCTTCACGCCGAGCTCATCCGCAGCTTTTTTCATTGCTTCGACAGCGGCAGGCGCGATAGGGAGCGTTACATCGCCTATACCCATTCTTATGATCGGTTTTTCCGGATTCGCCGCCATATATGTCTTGATTCGCTTCGCTATTTCGATAAACAGATAATTCTTTTCAAGTGTGAGAAAATTCTCATTTATGTGTATCATACCGCTATCTCCCCGTCAAATACAAATTCCGCGCCGCCGCGCTTTATGACCGTTCCGTCCTCATATACGGTGATGTAGAGTTCTCCGCCGCGAAGAAATACCGTTATTTCTTCACCGTATGAAAAATACCCGTTCTTTACGGCAGCTGCGGCAGTCGCACAGGCGCCCGTCCCGCAGGCGAGAGTCTCGCCGGAACCGCGCTCCCACACCCGCATCTTTATATGATGATCGGGAAGTATCTGCGCGAACTCCACATTCACTCTCTCGGGGAACATCGGATGAAATTCGATCTGCTTTCCGATACCTTCAACATCGGTATCGTCGGGATCTCCGCCGAATATCACGCAGTGGGGATTTCCGACCGAAACTGCTGTGACGTTATACACCGTGCCGTTCACATCGAGGATAGAGTCTATAAGCGGCTTTTCGGAGACAGCTGGGATATCTGCAGGTTCAAATGATACTTTTCCCATATTGACGGAAACGCTTGTCACAGCTTCATTTTTTATATCGAGCTTCAGTATCTTGATGCCGCTGTTCGTTTCAAGGGTGATCTCGTCCTTATGCACAAGACCCTTTTCGTAAGCGTACTTTCCTATACACCGGGAGGCGTTGCCGCACATCTTTGCTTCGCTTCCGTCTGCATTGAATATCCTCATGCGCAGGTCTGCTTTATCCGATGGCATTATCATCACCAGCCCGTCCGAGCCGATGCCGAAGTGCCTGTCGCTGATTTTTACCGAAAGCTGTTCGGGGTCTGCGACCGTTTCCTCAAAGCAGTTAACATAGATATAATCATTGCCTATGCCCTGCATTTTAGTAAATTTCATTACTGCCGCTTCCTTTCATTGGTTTTCTATTATATTTTAATGCATATGAAAGCAAATGTCAAGCGAAAACGCAGGATTATTTAACTAATCCTGCATTTTCATT
>JAILFE010000179.1 GCA_024697725.1 Oscillospiraceae bacterium | reverse complement strand
TATAGCGATCATATCGTAAACAGACCATATAGAAAAAGCGCTCCGATCAAAAGATCAAAGTGCGTCATCGTTTATTATGAATAAAGAATAGTGAATAAAGAACAAATAATAATACAGAAACGCCCTGACAGCAATATTATGATTTATACATTATTCACTATCCATTATAAATTTAGCCCGTCACATCAGTGACGGGCGTTTCTGGTTGGGGAGCAGGGATTCGAACCCCGGAATGCTTGAGTCAGAGTCAAGTGCCTTACCGCTTGGCGACACCCCAGTATATTGGTTGGGATAGGTGGATTTGAACCACCGGTGACGGAGTCAAAGTCCGTTGCCTTAACCGCTTGGCCATACCCCAGAAAAGGCTACCTGCCAAGTACAGCTTAATTTTCCCTGCGACTTAAATATTGTATCACAATATATCACGGAATGCAAGTGTTTTTTTCGTTTTCGTATATTTGCACAATAATGATTTATAATATTTATTGATTATTCAGCATAATATTCTCAGCATGATATTTTGAGAAAGGAAAACACCATGTCAGAAGAAACGGATATAAACACAAACAATTACGAAACCGCCCCTCTCCCTCTCCCTCTCGATGAGAAGATCGGCGGCATACGCGCTGTATTCGGAGGAAGCTCCGACCTGCTGATAAAACGGGCACGTATCGCCGGGAACGATATAGTTATCGCAGGACTCGAAGGGATGATATCAAACTCCGATACCTCGCGCATGATAATGGTACCGCTGATGAATGCCCCCCTGCCGGACAGGCTCCCTCCCGAGGAGCTTTTCGGATATATCTCCAAAAAGATGCTCCTCTCGCTCGATACGGCAATACTCACGACCTACGGCGATATAATATCCCGCCTTATGAGCGGCTTTGCCGTGATAATGACCGACGGCGTCGGAAAAGCAGTCTGCGCGGGAATACAGGGCTTTTCTGCAAGGGGCATCAGCGAGCCATCCTCCGAAGGCAGCATCACCGCCGCTCACGAAGGCTTCACCGAAGCGATACACACAAACATATCCCTTGTCCGCAGACGTATAAGATCGCCGCTTTTGCAGTTCCGGCTCATAAAGATAGGCACCGTCGGAAAGACCGAAGCCGCGCTCGTATATATGAACGACCGCGTACCGCATAAGCTGATACGCCGCATAAGCTCACGGCTGAAAAGCCTCCCGCCCGAAACGGTGCTCGGGTACGGCTCGGCGGAGCCGTTCATAGTAAGGTCAAGACCGTCACTGTTTTCGGCAGCGAGCACATCCGAGCGCCCCGATGTGGTATGCGCAAGGCTCATAGGCGGAAGGATATGCCTGCTCATCGACGGCACGCCCTATGCACTCATAGTTCCCGCTGTATTTTCCGATAATTTCCAGACCGTTGACGACTACAATTTCAAGCCGTACTATGCCGCTTTTATAAGGATAATACGATACTGTGCGTTTATATTCTCGATATTTTTACCGGGAGTATATGTGGCTGTCGCAATGCATCACCGCGAGATACTGCGCAGCGAGCTGCTGCTGAATCTCGCCTGTGCGGAGATGACCTCTCCGCTGCCCGTTGCATCCGAGGCACTGATAATACTTCTTTTCTATGAGATAATACGCGAGGCGGGGATAAGACTGCCGAAAAGCATCGGCGGCGCGGTATCGCTGATAGGCGGTCTGATACTCGGCGATGCAGCCGTTTCCGCGGGGATGATAACCGACCCGATGCTGCTCGTCTGCGCTATATCTGTGACAGCTGCTTTCGTGATACCCTCTCTCAATCAGCCGGTGAGCATACTGCGGCTGCTGTGCGTCGCAGCGGGAGGAGTATTCGGGCTGTTCGGGATATCGCTCGCTGCCGTCATGATAACAGCCGATGTATGCTCGCTTGAGAGCTTCGGTGTTCCCGTGACCTCTCCGCTCTCGCCGTTCACGCCTGCAGCGGCGGGAGACATCATACTGCGCGAGAGCATGGATAAGCTCACCGTGCGCGGGATGACCGTCGAAAAGTACCGCGGCGCGGATATATAGCGATCCGCCTTGAAATTCGGACAAAATCCCAGTCACAAAACCCATAAATCCAAGCTTTTGTGACCGGATTTTGTGAATTAATGTCTGCTCAAAAAGCCGAAAAGTACGTAATAGTGCAACTTCGGAGTGCTTTTCGGCTTTTTGAGTGCAAGATTTTTGAGCTGATAAGCCCAAAAATCTTGCACTATTGCTGACCTACGGTCAGCAATAAGCAGACATTAATCAGGTAGTGCGCTACAAATCTTTGATTTGCAGCAGCAGAAGCGGCTGTAAGCAGCCGCTTCTGCCAATAACCGCCCGTAGGGCGGTTATTGAGCACGCACGAATTATAATAGTTGGATCGCTATAGACAGATATCAATAAAAAACAGCAAAGACTTCCTATACCCGCTATCGGAAGTCTTTTTCTTATAGTTTGACAAAGCCGGGTTTTTATACTATAATTGCTATAATATAATCCGGAATTTTATAGGAGAATAATATATGAACAGCATTATTTCAGAACATATAAATGATTTGTTCGATCCGTATGATCTGTTTAGTTACAGAGGCAAACAAAAAATACGCAATACAATAAAAGCAATATGTGTCGGCATATCGGATCAGGAGATCAAAGAAGCAGAAGATTATCTGGATTCGTTCTATAATTATTGTCTGAAATATGCGGATATATTAGCCGAAAAATATAAAACACCATTCCTGCCAAAAGAAGAAGATGCTCAGAAGGAGATATCGGAATATGTGAGCGAATGCAAAAAGCAATATCCCGAGATCGATGCTAAGAAGATCGTAGGGATTTTTTCTAACGTTTGTTGGTTGGCTAACAGATAGTATAGCACCGATATAAACCGTTATATGCAAAGGTATTTTTATGACAGGTATCTATGACTGCTTCGGATACGGTACGGGATATGATGTGCCATTCCGTGAAAGGTATAAACTGATAAAAGACGCCGGTTTCGATTGCGTGATGCTGTGGTGGAGCAGCCGCTTCGGACGCGGCGAGGGTTATGAAAAAGATGCCGATATGGCTTTGGATGCCGGTCTTTATATAGAAAATATGCACGCCCCCGTTCATGAACAGAATGATCTGTCGCTGGATAACGAGCAGGGAGATCATGTGCTGCACGATTATCTGAAATGCGTCGGAGACTGTCACAAGCATCATATCCCGACGGTCGTTATACATCTGCCCGATGATACGTTCCCGATAAATAAAATCGGGAACGGCAGGCTTGACAGAATCATCGACAGAGCAGGAGAGCTTGGCGTTAATGTCGCATTTGAGAATCTCCGGAATATACATAATCTTTCCTCTGTACTCGATCGTGTGAACTGTTCTCATGTCGGTTTCTGCTATGACAGCTGCCATCATATCAATCATGCCCCCCATACCGACCTGCCGGCATTATACGGAAACAGGCTTAAAGCGATACATCTCCACGATAACGGAGGTTCTCACGATCAGCATCAGCTGCCTTTTGACGGCAGGATCGACTGGCCCATTGTCATGGAAAAAATCAAAAAGACGGGATACACCGGAGCGGTAACACTGGAACCTATGAACTGGGATTATACTGATATGGATATCACGGGCTTTTTAAGACAAGCTTATGAGAAAGCAATAAAGCTGGAAAAGATGCTGCTGTGAACAGAACTTCATATTCCGTAATTTCTTCCGCAGGACGCTGTTTTGTCCTGCGGATTTTCATCTTTACGG
The DNA here is from genome assembly GCA_024697725.1 of Oscillospiraceae bacterium. Taxonomy (GTDB): domain Bacteria; phylum Bacillota; class Clostridia; order Oscillospirales; family Ruminococcaceae; genus RGIG4694. The sequence goes on along the minus strand of JAILFE010000179.1, from coordinate 7,186 downwards.
CTTTACGCCTTATGTTCCTTTCTGTGTCAAAATAATATCAGCCAATATATACACAGTGCTTTCACATACCATTGTGCAAATCGCCGAAATTTATATAAATATCATAATACCCCTTGATTTTTCTGAAAAATTTGCTAAAATAATTATTAGCAGTCAAAGAGATTGAGTGCTAACAGTTATATCGTCTAACTGCTAATATGTATCATATAATATATAAATAAAGGTATGTATAAGCAAATTAACAGGGAGGAGTAATATTATGACTATCAAACCACTTGCTGACAGAGTTGTTCTCAAGACCGTCGAGGCGGAGGAAACCACAAAGAGCGGCATCATCCTCACAGGCAACGCCAAGGAAAAGCCCCAGATCGCAGAGGTCATCGAGGTGGGTCCCGGCGGAATGGTAGACGGCAACGAAGTAAAGATGATAGTTTCCAAGGGTCAGAAGGTACTTACATCCAAGTACAGCGGCACCGAAGTAAAGATAGACGACGTTGAATATACTATAGTACGTCAGTCTGATATTCTCGCAATAGTTGAATAATATAAAGCGGAGGTAAACTAATATGGCTAAGGATATAATTTACGGCGAAGATGCCAGAAAATCTCTTCTCGCAGGTATCGACAAGCTCGCCGATACAGTCAAGATAACTCTCGGCCCCAAGGGCAGGAACGTAGTGCTCGACAAGAAGTTCGGCGCTCCCCTCATCACCAATGACGGCGTTACTATCGCCAAGGAGATCGAGCTCGAGAACGCATTCGAGAATATGGGCGCACAGCTCGTCAAGGAAGTCGCTACAAAGACCAACGACGCAGCAGGCGACGGTACTACAACAGCAACTCTCCTCGCACAGGCTCTTATCACAGAGGGCATGAAGAACATCGCAGCAGGCGCTAACCCGATGATCGTAAAGAAGGGTATGGCAAAGGCTGTTGAAGCAGCTGTTGAGGGCATCAAGAAGAACTCCAAGGATGTTGAAGGCTCCGCAGATATCGAAAGAGTCGCAACAGTATCCTCCTCCGACGAAACAGTCGGAAAGCTCATCGCAGAGGCTATGGACAAGGTAACATCCGACGGCGTTATCACTATAGAGGAATCCAAGACAGCCGAGACTTATTCCGAGGTCGTAAAGGGTATGCAGTTCGACAGAGGCTACATCACTCCCTATATGGTAACGGATACCGACAAGATGGAAGCATCCATCGACGATGCATATGTTCTTATCACAGATAAGAAGATATCCAATATACAGGAGATACTCCCTCTCCTCGAGCAGATCGTACAGTCCGGCAAGAAGCTCGTTATAATCGCAGAGGATGTTGAAGGCGAGGCTCTTTCGACACTTATCGTGAACAAGCTCCGCGGCACATTCACCTGTGTTGCTGTCAAGGCTCCCGGCTTCGGCGACAGAAGAAAGGAAATGCTCCAGGATATCGCTACGCTCACAGGCGGTCAGGTGATCTCCTCCGAGATAGGTCTTGAGCTCAAGGATACTACAGTAGATCAGCTCGGCCGCGCACGCCAGATCACGATCACAAAGGAAAACACAACTATCGTTGACGGCGCAGGCGACAAGCAGGCTATAAAGGACAGGATCGCTCAGATCAGAACTCAGATCGAAGCATCCACATCCGATTTCGATAAGGAGAAGCTCCAGGAAAGACTTGCAAAGCTCTCCGGCGGCGTTGCAGTCATCAGAGTCGGCGCAGCTACAGAGGTCGAAATGAAGGAGAAGAAGCTCCGCATAGAGGACGCTCTCGCAGCAACAAAGGCAGCAGTTGCAGAGGGTATCGTTGCAGGCGGCGGAACAGCTCTCATCAATGTTATCCCCGATGTAAAGAAGCTCACCGAGACACTCACAGGCGATGAAAAGACAGGCGCACGCATCGTTCTGAAGTCCCTCGAAGCTCCCGTTCGCCAGATCGCAGCAAATGCAGGTCTTGAAGGCAGCGTTATAATCGACAAGATCATCTCTTCCGGCAAGGTTGGCTACGGCTTCGATGCATACAACGAAGAGTACGTTGATATGATAAACGCAGGTATCGTTGACCCGACAAAGGTAACAAGAAGCGCTCTCCAGAACGCAGCTTCCGTTGCAGCAATGGTACTTACAACAGAATCTCTCGTTGCGGATATCAAGGAAGAAACTCCCGCACCCGCAGCACCCGCAGGAATGGGCGGTATGTATTGATAAAAGGCACCTGTATGATGCATTTTCGGAGAGCAGACAGTTTCTGTCTGCTCTCTTTTTGTTTATCGGAAACAATAAACCGCCTGTGTGAACAGGCGGTATCTTTTGCCTCGGCATCCGAAGTGTATAACTTGTTCGATCTCACTCTTTCTCAACTTGTCTGATCGCACTGTTTCTCAACTTGTTCGATCGCGCTCTTTCTCATCGGGATACGGCAGTTGGGGTTGCTGCCAAACTCAACGATAACATCCTCCTCGGTGATGTCAATGAGTATTCCGTAGAAACCGCTGGTGAGAATGACTACATCGCCGACCTCCAGATTCTTCAGCATAGCCTTCACCCTTTTCATTTCTTTGATTTTGGGACGCAGCAGCAGCAAATAAATTACAAATAACCAAAAAACGGAAGAGATGATCCAGGCAGACACAGAAGCACCACCGAACAATACCGCACCCCCGCCCAAAGTCTTGCTTAATACCATCAGAAGATCCATAAACAACTTCCTCCTTAAATAAACAGTGCAGAAAATACCATACAGCGGACGGCTCCCTGTATCGCACGCCATATATGTAAAAGTAAATCACAGAAATTATAACATATAATACAAGTTTTTGCAAGCAAAAATAGTTTAAACGTCAAATAATGTCAAAAAAATCTTCCGGTAAAACATCACAGCACAAGAATATTGCATAAATACATCCTATACAGTGCGTGCTCAATAACCGCCTGCAAATCACAGCTCTGCATTCCCGGACAACAGGCGGTGACAATTCCCAACATTGTATTACAATTGCGTCTTTTCCGTTGACACTCACGATCACGGGATATATACTGGATATATACCGGTATATAATATTGCAATCATAAAGGAGCCGATCAAAGTGAAAAAAGCATCATTACTGGCAGCGGCAGTGATACTGACCGCAGGCATGGTACCGCAGCAGGTATACGCAGCCGAAAGCGTCGTAAGCACACAGATCGCAAACCCGTGGGAATTTGACGTATCTCCCGAGTATGCCATGAACAAGGCATCTTTCGGCGTCACGGGCGCGGATACCACCTCAAAGACGTTTTCCGATACGGTATGGAACGTATGCACGACCAGCAGCGATTATCCCGGTATCGGGAATATGATCGAGATAGTATATTCCCGCGACGGACAGCCGGGCTTCACCCTGCGCATACAGAGCCGCAGATGGGACGGACTTGTTTCTCAGGGGCGCGATGACGAAGATTACAACGCATCGAACACTCCCGTCCACGAGCCCTCGACAGATATAAGCGGCGTCTATGAGAGCTATGCGGCGCGTTACACCCTGCTTTGCAAATGGAACGAAAAATATCCGCCGCTGATGAACGTCCACCTCAGCGGAGACAAAAAAGGCAAATGGAAAAAGGCGTACTGGTCGGACGGAGAATTTGACTATTCCCTCACCGCCGAGGACGGCATAGTGCTCTCGACAAAATTTGTAAGAAAAATGGTGCAGAACGTGCAGGCAGAGGGATACGATCTTGACTGATATATGCGGCACGTATGCTCATCCTTTCATTGATATCCTACCCGCGCATTTTTGTGCGCGGGCTTTTTTGTCTTTCCGTATGTTCGGATAGTGTGTCGGAAAACGCCGCCCCGATAACGGTTTATTTTGTGCGGATTTTTTCTTGACAAAACGGGATTTTTGTGCTATGATTTAGCTTGTGGTTTTGTGTTTTCACGAAACAATATACCGAGGGGGTTTTCCGTCGGTTTATTATGTTGCTTTAAAGTGTGTATTTAAAAAGGAGTTTTAAAAATGAAAAGTATCAAAAAGATCACATCCGTGCTGCTCTCGTGTATGCTCGCAGGTATGGCTCTCACAGCCTGCGGAGGCACTGCGCCCACAACAGCGCCCGCAGCAGAACCCGCAGCAACAGCCGCAGATGCAGGCTCTACAGAATCCGATAAGGTATACAGCATCGGCATATGCCAGCTCGTTGAGCATGAGGCTCTCGATGCCGCTACAAAGGGCTTCAAGGATGCGCTCACCGAAAAGCTCGGCGACAAGGTGAAGTTCGACGAGCAGAACGCACAGGGCGAATCGACCAACTGCTCGACCATATGCTCGGGCTTCGTTTCCAATAACTGCGATCTTATCCTTGCAAATGCGACACCCGCTCTTCAGGCTGCCGCTGCCGCAACGAATTCCGTTCCCGTTATCGGAACATCCATCACAGACTATGCGACTGCGCTCTCTATCGACAACTGGGCAGGCACGACAGGCACTAATATCACAGGTACTTCCGACCTTGCTCCCATAGATCAGCAGGAGGATATGCTCCTTGAGATGTTCCCCTCCGTAAAGCAGGTAGGTATCATCTACTGCTCGTCCGAGGCAAATTCCAAGTATCAGGCAACAAAGTTCGAGGAAGCTCTCACAGCTGACAATATCGCCTTCAAGGAATATTCCGCAGCTGATTCCAACGAGATCCAGTCCGTTACAACAACTGCTGTTTCCGAGTGCGATGTGCTCTATGTTCCTACAGACAACACAATGGCTTCCAATGCCGAGATAATCAAGAACGTTGCAGTACCCGCCAAGATCCCCGTGATCGCAGGCGAGGAAGGCATCTGCAAGGGCTGCGGCGTTGCAACTCTTTCCATCAGCTATTACGATATCGGTCATGAAGCAGGACTTATGGCATATGATATCCTCGTAAACGGCAAAAAGCCCGGCGAAATGGAGATAAAGTACGCTCCCAACGTTGTAAAGGAATACAACCCCGACATATGCTCCGAGCTCGGTATAACTGCTCCCGAGGGATATGTCGCAATGAAGACCGGTGAATAACTGGCAGTATAAAGCTGTATGATAATCATATCCGACTGCCGCAGCCTTATGCGTGCGGTCGGATAATTTGTTACGGAGGGATCATCATGAAGCCGATATCCGCGCTCTTTGCTGCACTGCCCGGCTCTGTTGCACAGGGACTGATCTGGGGCATACTTGCAATAGGCGTATATATTACCTACAAGATACTCGATTTTGCCGACCTTACCGTTGACGGCAGCGTCGGCACGGGCGGTGCTGTTGCGGTGGTGCTCATACTTCACGGCTGCCCCGTTCCGCTTGCGCTTGTCGCTGCATTTTTTGCGGGCTGTATCGCAGGGCTCATCACGGGAACGCTGCACACCATGCTCGGAATACCGGGGATACTCGCCGGCATACTCACACAGCTTGCTCTTTATTCGCTCAATCTCGATATCATGGGACAGGCGAACACCTCGATAAACGTTGACAAATATCCTCTCATCGTGTCGCTGAGGTTCATCCCCTCGTCCATAATCAAGGGTGCGCTCTTTGTTGCTGCGATAACAGCGATACTCTACTGGTTCTTCGGAACGGAACAGGGCTTCACTATCCGCGCAACAGGCTGCAACAGCAATATGGCACGCGCACAGGGCATCAGCACGGACAAGGCAACTGTAATAGCGCTGATACTCTCAAACGGTCTTGTCGGACTTGCGGGCGGACTGCTCGCACAGTATCAGGGCAACGCCGATGTTAATATGGGACGCGGCGCTATCGTTATCGGGCTTGCGGCGGTCATCATCGGCGAGGTCATCGGCGATCTCATCCTCGGAAAGCATCTCAATTTCAGCGGAAAGCTGCTTTTTACGGCAGTAGGCGCGATAATATACTTCGTAGTTATACAGATCGTACTCTGGCTCGGTCTTTCCACCCAGAACACAAAGCTCTTCTCCGCTATCGTCGTTTCGGTCTTCCTCGCGATACCCTATCTCAGAGGAAAATCCAAGAATTCCTTCAAGAGAGCTGCAAAGAGAGGAGAGATAAAGGATGCTTGAACTCAATGATATCCGCAAGACCTTCAATCTCGGTACGATAAACGAAAAACGTGCTCTCAACGGAGTTTCGATAAAGCTCGAAGACGGCGATTTCGTCACGATAATCGGCGGAAACGGCGCGGGAAAATCCACTATGCTCAACGCTATCGCGGGAGTATGGCCGGTCGATTCGGGCTCTATCACGATAAACGGCGTGAATGTCACGGGACTTCCCGAATACAAACGTGCAAGATATCTCGGCAGAGTATTCCAGGATCCGATGACAGGCACCGCAGCCACAATGGAGATACAGGAAAATCTCGCACTTGCAAAGCGGCGCGGCAATAAAAGGATGCTCTCGTGGGGCATCACCAAAAAGGAAAAGGAAGAATATCACGAGCTGCTCAAATCGCTCGATCTCGGACTTGAAGACCGCATGACCTCAAAGGTCGGACTGCTCTCGGGCGGTCAGCGTCAGGCGCTCACACTTCTTATGGCGACGCTGAAAAAGCCGGAGGTACTGCTCCTCGATGAGCATACCGCGGCTCTTGACCCGAAAACAGCGGCAAAGGTGCTCGAGCTTTCGGACAAGATAATCTCCGAGGAAAAGCTCACCGCGATGATGGTCACACACAATATGAACGACGCTATCATCCACGGCAACCGCCTTATCATGATGAACGACGGCAAGATCATATACGACGTCAGGGGCGAGGAAAAGAAAAAGCTCACCGTTCCCGATCTGCTGAACAAGTTCGAGGAGGTCAGCGGCGGTAAGCTCGACAACGACAGAATGCTGCTCAGCTGATGTGCGGTCACAAAACGCACAAATATATGAATACAGACGGAGAGCAGCTGCTCTCCGTTTTATTTTGAATAAGAAAGGATATGATCCTATGTCAGATATAGCCGGAAGATTACAAAGTCTCCGCGAACAGATGAAGAAAAACGGTATAACGATGTATTACATCCCCTCGGATGATTTCCACGGCTCGGAATATGTCAGCGGATATTTCAAAAGCCGCGAATATATAAGCGGCTTCACAGGCTCTGCGGGCGAGGTGATAGTAACACAGGACAATGCATGGCTCTGGACGGACGGCAGATATTTCATACAGGCGGAAAAACAGCTCTCCGGTACGGAATATATACTCAACCGCGCAGGCGAGCC
>JAILFE010000149.1 GCA_024697725.1 Oscillospiraceae bacterium | reverse complement strand
CATAGTCCCTGACTATGGTAAATCTGTCTGTTTTATCATCCTTGACTGCAAAGGTTTCCATACTGATAGAATACGGCGCACCTGTTGTATGTCCGTAATAGTTCATACATATAAATGTCCGGTCTGATTCAATATACTTTGTAAATCCCCAAACACTCATAACATCAAAACTATACTTTTTTATTTTCTTTCCGACCGGAACATACAGCGTAAATGCACCAAACTCATTTGTTGCAACAAGCAACTCCTCACGGCTGTCACCTGTGAGATCACCTATATAAACGCCCTGAAAATCCTTGTTCTGTGACAATATCTTCTTATAGGCATTTCGGTACGATTTACTTAATGACGTGTTTGCAGCATTTGCTGTGATACCCATATTCCCCATAAGCACCAATACAGATGCGAGTAATCCTGCGAGCCTCTTTTTCATAGATATCCTCCCTTATATACGCCCTGCGGCTTTTCTCAGTTCACCATATATTATTCCGGCTAATACTCCCATAATAGCATCATACTTGCTCTTATCCTGAAACATCGAAGTATAGCTTTCCTGCGATTCTGTGTAACTCTCCATAGCAGTTTCACCGAATATCTGCGGGAAAATGCTTTCTGTGAATATAACAGGATCGGTGGTTGCAGCAGAAGCCGCAAGTTTAGGATTCTTCAGCAGTTTCTCATGGAGTGCGCCGATAATCACCTTGTCTGCATCTGTGAAATTACCTTTGTACCTATCGTTGATCTTTTCAAGAATCTCATCAAGCGAACTTTTCTTCTGCTGCCCCTGTGCGCCCTTCTGTGCAGCGGGAACATACTCTCCATCTTCCTTTGCAAGCCTTATATCGCCTTCATACGTCTTTTGAAGTTTATAGTATTCAAGCTGCAATTTCCCTTCAAGATCAACGGGTTCTACCATATCGGCAGGAAGGAGATTCAGTAGATATCGCAGAAAAAGAAATTCCTTGTGCATTTCACGGTCAAACATTCTGACAACCTGTGTAATATATCCATACCATTTGATAAAGTTTCTGACAAGTCTTCTGAACTGATAGCGTTCCTCTGTATTTTTGAGATTATAGCGGTCTGCAACAGGTTTAAGTGCGCTTGTCATTTTACCCATAGCAGCACTGCCCTGTTTTCCTGATTTGCTCCATACCTTGATGAATGCTTCTATATCATCACTGTTGTATATCGCATATCCGAGCAGTTCTTTTTCTGTCTGATAAATAAGATCGGTATTGACCTCGCTTTCAAGGCTTGTTTCCTGATAGAACGGCTGGAATGCTTCAAGTATTTCATCAGCCGTATTCGCAAAATCGAGAATGAACGTATCATTCTTTCCGGGACAGGTACGGTTAAGGCGCGAAAGGGTCTGTACTGCCTTGACACCTTTCAGCTTCTTATCGACGATCATAGTGTGAAGCAGCGGTTCATCAAAGCCTGTCTGGTACTTCTCCGCAACTACAAGCAGATTGAAATTATCATGGAACTCTGCTTTAGTCTGTGTCTCAGCAATGTGACTTCCGTCTTTACGGACATTCAGACCGCTCTCGGTGTATTCTTCTCCCCCGTCCTGCACTGAACCGGAAAAAGCTGTGAGAACGTCCATATCGTCATACTGATGTTCCTTGATATACCTTTTAATCTCATTGAAGTAACGCACTGCTGCAAGGCGTGAATCGGTAACTATCATCATCTTGCCTTTCCCGCCGATCTTATTCTTAGTGGTTTCACGGAATGTCTCGACAATGATAGCTGTTTTCTGGCTGATATTGTAAGGGTGCAACCTCTCATACTGCTTTATGACCTTTGTTGCGCGGCTTTCGGGAAGATCGGGATTTTCTTTGGTGGTCTTGGCGATCTTGAAACAAGTGTCGTAGGTCATGTAGTTTTGAAGTACATCAAGTATAAACCCTTCCTCGATGGCCTGCCGCATACTGTATATATGGAACGGGTGGAAAGAACCGTCCGGCTGCTGCGAACCGAACATTTCAAGTGTCTGTGCCTTTGGGGTAGCCGTAAAAGCAAAGAATGACAGGTTAGGGTGCTTGCCGTGAACGAGCATCTCCTGTACTATCTTGTCATCACGGTCTATTTCGTCCTCTGCCTTGCCCTCTATCTCCGCATATTCACGGAGAGCCTGTTCGGTATCGGCGAGAGCTGTTTTCAGTTTCAATGCGGAGCTTCCCGTCTGTGAGGAATGCGCCTCATCGACGATTATCGCAAAATTCCTGCCCGGAACCTTATCCACTTCCTGATATATCACAGGGAACTTTTGCAGCGTCGTGACGATAATACGAACACCATCGTTTATAGCGTCGCGGAGGTCTTTCGAGCTTTTCTTTTCGTCTATCGTTTCAACTGCGCCGAGCTTATGATCGAATCCCGATATGGTTTCCTGTAACTGTGCATCAAGGACACGGCGGTCGGTAACTACGATAACGCTTGAAAATACGGGCTTGTCATCTTCACCGAACAGCGATGCAAGGCGATATGAAGTCCATGCGATAGAATTCGATTTTCCCGAACCTGCGCTGTGCTGTATCAGATAATTCCGTCCCGAACCGTTCTCACGCACATCGGAAATGAGCTTTCTGACAACATCGAGCTGATGATATCTCGGAAAAACGAGCGTTTTCTTCTTCGTGATCTGCTCCTGTCCGTTCGCAAGCAGCTTTTTGTCCTCGGATATTTTAAGGCTGATGAACTTCTGTATAATATCCATCATGCTGTCTTTTTGGAAAACGCTCTCCCATAGGTACGATGTCGGATAACCATCGGGATTGGCGGGATTTCCCTTGCCGCCGTTTCTTCCTGCGCCGTTGGAACCCTGATCGAAAGGCAGGAAATATGTATCATTATTTGCGAGCTTTGTCGTCATAAGGACATTGAGCTGATCCACACAGAAAAACGCAAGCACACGGGTATTGAACCTGAAACATATCTCACGGGGATCACGGTCGTTTTTCCACTGGCGCTCGGCGTTGCTGATATCCTGTCCCGTGTACTGATTTTTCAGTTCAAAAGCGAAAACGGGTATTCCGTTGACCGCTATCACCATATCAACGGATTTTTTGCTGTCTGCGGAGTAGTACCACTGGCGGTTGAGGGTGATCTCGTTTGCCTTGTACTGTTCAAGCGCTGTCTCATTCAGCTTCGATTCGGGCTTGAAATAGCATACACGGAATTTCGCGCCCCTGTGCTTGAAACCGTTGCGCAGAACATCAAGCACGCCCTCCGTATCGCAGGCATTGGAAAAAGCCCTTGCGAACGCTCCCTCCGGGTCTGCGCTGTTCTGCATTTCAAAGCGATGCCATTCCTTGGGCTGGGTGGACTTTACAAAGCGCACGAGCGTGTCGGTGAAAAGACCGAGTTTCGGGTCATAGGTGTCGGTGTTTCGGGTGTAGGCGCCCTGTGGAGAAAGGAAAAATTCCTCGATGTCTGATTCAAAGCGCTTTTCGGTGGTGTCGGTTATGCTCATGGCTCTACCTCCTTTTTGCCCGTGACGTATTCGTAGATCATGGACTTTTTATAGCTTTCAAGCTCCGTGAGGAACTGTTCTTTTTTGGTGATAAGGGTGTCTATCTCGGCACATTTTTGGTCGAGGTAGGCGGCGATCTCGTTTTGTTCGCTTATTGATATCATCATAATTGGTGTATTGATTATTGCATCGGCACTCATTCCCTCGCGGTTTCCGCCTGTTTGATATAATGAAATGCTTGTTTTTCCAACTGCTGATATCCAAAAATAGTGCATATACTCAGGCGTAAAAACAGAATCAACTACTCGTATTATGCTTACGTGCTGGTTGACATTTGCTTTTGAAATTGTATTCGGAAATATGCAACAGCGTCCTATTGAACCTCCAGTAATGTTTAACAGAACATCATTTGGCTGAACTCTTGTACTTTTCATTTCTTCGTCAACTTCTTCTGTAATATAAGTTGGCGATTCAAGATTTAACCCAGTATCATAGACGTTTTGGCTTCGTAAGAATAATACACCGCTGTCTGCGTAAGTTTCAGCACCTCCGCGTGGTGTTTTCCCGCTACCTACTTTCGATACTCCGTATTTGATTTTGCTGATTGTCCATTCTTTCGGTATCTCCCCTATCCACTCAACCCCACTATCTTTCATCTCACGCTTCCCACGCACGCCCTTAGTCACCGCCTGCGTGATAACAGCCTGTTTCAGCTTTTTGTATTCCTCGATAGACTGCTTTGTTCTCTCGATAACACTGTCGATGTGGGCGCATTGGGTGTCGAGGTAGGTGGCTATGCGTGATTGTTCTTCAATAGGCGGAGAGAGCAATTCAAGGTGTTTTAATTCTTCCCAATTAAGCCCCTGCCTTACGCCTGCACCCATTCCGTAAAAGCCTTTTGATATATCGAATGAATGAAGATAGTAATAAAAGAATTTGGGTAGATTACTGCTTTTATTTCTAAGAGTAACATAAGCGGAGGTTATTATGCCTCTTTCATTTGATAAGCCTACTCTAAGGCTTTTTTGGTCATTTTGCAAATCAGTAAGTCTTAATACAATGTCATTAGCTTCAATAATGTTATATGTTTCAAAGCTCTCAGGCAAAAGCCCCTCAACGGTATCAATGTTTTTGCGTTTCAGGTTTCCGTAACTCAGCGAAAGCAGATTTGTTTCTACCATGCCAATGTTTTTATTTTTCACTTGCGAAAAACATTGAAAAGCAAATAATTTGCCCCAATCCTCCGGTATCTCCCCGATCCATTCAATACCGCTGTCCTTCATCTTACGCATTGCCCTTGTTCCCCTCGATCATCTTCTGCACTTCGCGGTCAAAATCGGAAGTGATCTTCTGCGTTTTATTGAAAATATCGTACTCCGATTCGGCTTTTTCCTTTGCCTGCTTCGCAGACATTTTACCCTTGTCGGGCAGGATATCGTAGCGGCGGAATTCAAGAAAAGCATTGATGCTTGCGGCAAATTCCTGCATGGTAAAGGTGTTCTCCCGCTCGATAAGGTCTTCGATATAGTCAAAATATCCCGTCACGGCACGTTCAAGACGGCGTATCTCGGGTTCGTCAAGATAATTCTTTGCGACCGTCACATCGGATTTCAGCACTCGTCCGTCAGGTGCGTTTTTCCATGTTTTTAAGCCCATGTGGTCTTTTTCGTGGTCTGCGCTGTAATAAACAATCTCAGCGGCGGTCTGTCCTGTTATCGCGTAGTGGAATTTGTTCTGCACAGTCGCATAGAATTTCTGCGTTATATCCGACTTTTTGTCATAATCAATGCTGCATTCCGCGAAAATGTCGGTGATCTGCTGCCATATCCTGCGCTCGCTTGCGCGTATCGAACGAACTCTCTCCAACAGCTCGCGGAAATAGTCTTTGCCGAAAACGGCTTCGCCCTGTTTGAGCCGCTCGTCGTCCATAGCAAAGCCCTTTATCATGTACTCTTTCAGAATACCCGTAGCCCATATTCTGAACTTGGTAGCCTGCCGCGAGTTCACACGATACCCGACGGAAATAATAGCATCAAGGTTGTAAAAGGTCACATTTCGCTTGACCTGTCTGCCGCCCTCATCTTGAACTATTTCCATTTTGGAAACAGTTGCGGATTCGTATAGTTCTCCCTCATCATATATGTTTTTGAGATGCTTATTTATTGCAGGTGTATTATCGCCGAACAGATCAGCCATAGCTTTTTGTGTGACCCAGATGCTTTCATTCTGCACGACCGCATTGATCGCAGTATCCGTTTCATCTGCATGATAAACGACAAACCGCAGTTCCTTATTCATATCTTCCATGTATCACTTACCCCCAAACAGAGCGTCAAGACTTGACTGAATGTCGGATTCTATGGCAGTCAGCCTTTGCATGATGTCCTCCACACGCTCGGGTGCTTGATATTCATAGAAATAGCGTGTCATGGGTATCTCATAGCCCACCTTTGTTTTCTTGGTGTCTATCCACGCATCAGGCGCATAGGGCAGCACCTCACGGGCAAAATACTCGTCGATGTCTTCGGAAAAAGGCACGTTCTCGGTATCACGGCGGTCGGCATCGGCAACGGGCTTACCCTTTTTCAGAACAGGTTTTCCGTCTGCATCAAGCTCCGGGCGTTCCACAACTATCTTGCTGTACCCGAAATCTTCATTCTCAAATATCTTGCTCTGACAGTAAATGCCGTCCTTTTCGCCGTAGATCACATCATTCCCGAACTCGCCGTATGCCTGCGCGATAAGATCACGGCAAAGGTCGGTGATGTCGTTCCGCTTCGTGCCTATCGACTTGCGGCGAGGCTCGGCACAGTGCGAAGCGTCGATAAGCTGCACCTTTCCTGCGCGGTGGACGGGCTTGTTTTTGTTCAGCACCCATATATATGTACTGATGCCCGTGTTCATGAACATATCTGTCGAAAGCTGCACGATGCAGTCGAGCCAGTCGTTTTCAAGTATATATCTTCTGATCTCACTCGGACCGCTGCCTGCATCTCCCGAAAACAACGGAGAACCGTTCTGTATGATAGCCATTTTGCCGTTATCTGCAAGCTTTGATAATCCGTTCAGCACAAAAAGCTGCTGCCCGTCCGATATCTTCGGCAGACCGGGCGCGAACCTGCCCAGTTCGCCTTTCTTGGCTTCGGCTTCTACTGCTTTCTGCTCGCGCTTCCAATCGATACCGAAGGGCGGATTTGATATGATGTACTGGAATTTGTATCCGCTGAACTTGTCCTCCGAAAGCGTATCACCGAAACGCATATTGTTCGGGTCGCCGCCTCTTATCATCATATCGGCTTTCGCTATTGCAAACGTGGAGGGGTTGAACTCCTGACCGAAGCAGGTGACGTCCATCTCGGAATTGAGCTCGTGAATACGCTCCTCCATACAGCCCAACATCTGCGAAGTACCCATAGCCATATCGTAAACAGTAACGTTGCCGCCTTTCGAGAGATCGGCATCTGACAAAAGTATATCCGTCATGAGATATATTACATCACGGCTGGTGAAATGCGCTCCTGCCTCCTCACCGAACGACTCGGAAAAACGGCGGACGAGATCTTCAAACATATAGCCGCAGTCTACAGAACTTATCTTATCGGGTCCGAGATAACCTTTCACCGAATTGAACTCCTTGACAACAAGATAAAGCGTGTTGCTCTCTACCATACGGCGGATTATGTTCTCAAAATCGAACTTTGCGAGAACGTCCTGTACATTTGACGAAAAGCCGGAAAGGTAGTCACGGAAATTTGCTTCAATGTTGTCCGGATCGGCACATAACAGGTCGAAAGTGAATTTACTGGTGTTGTAGAACTGATAGCCGGAAGCCTTTGTAAGAAATCCGTCTATAACAGCAAGGCTCTTCTTGCTCTCATATTCTTTCAGGACTATTTCATGTGTCGGAAGCAGGCAATCGTGAAACCTCTTGACCACTGTCATAGGAAGTATAACAAGACCGTACTCATGCGGCTTGAATGGTCCGCGGAGCATATCAGCCACATTCCATATCATGGCAGCTTTCTCTGCGATATTTGTGCCTACTGCGGTGAATTTCTCGTTTGACATTATCCTGACTCCTTTTCGGTAAAAATGAGCATTATTTTACAGATTATACCATGAAATTGTGATTTTGTCAAATCACAATTTCTACATGTTTTGAAATATTCAGATATAGTCACACTTTTGAGTGATTTTAACTCTAAATAACAAAAACAACCTAAACGCTTCTTTGTAAATTCTATAATATTCAAATATAAACATCGATTATCTATTGCTGATATGGCAAAATAAAGCAGCCGTACTCCTCAATCAGAAATACGGCTGCTTGCATACTATGGATTACATTTCTTACAAGGCGAATAACCTTTCGCGATGATTTCATCACGGCTCTCGTTGGAATACTCCTTGTTCTTTTCCTTCATGTCCTTTACAGAAGAACAATCCGGGCGGTGGAATTTTTTCGTGTTCTTATTCAGTACATAAGTATAGCTTTTGTTGTTCGATGCTGATACCGATGTCGAAGTCGGCGCGTTCTGACTTACCGATGGAGCATTATTATATACCTTACCGGTATATTTACTGTCTCCC
>JAILFE010000073.1 GCA_024697725.1 Oscillospiraceae bacterium | reverse complement strand
TTGTTCATGATATCCCTGCTGGGCGATTTCATCATGATATCCCTTACAAACGTAGTGGGCAGGCGTCTGAAATTTGAAATGAGATCAGAAAACGATCTGAGCTGTTCTGCAGTCGGGAGCTTTCCGAAAAGCAGCAGATATGTCGTTTCTTCAAATCCGAAGCGCTCTTCCTTCAGAAAGCCGTCAACGATATCATTTATATTTATCCCGCGGTAGCACAGGGTACCGTCACACGGGATCGTTTCTCCGTTCTCACCGGTCCTGTATGCATTTATTTCCGAAATATCCGTAAGACCGGCGAGAACACCATGTCCGTTTAAATCTCTGAGACCGCGCTTAACATCATATTTTGTATAAAGCTCAGGATCTATTTTCCCGTTATCTGTGCAAAGCTCTGCAAGAGCCGTTATCTCAGGTGTGACCTTTGAGAATGCATAATGAGATGCCATATCTGTTTTTCTCCTTTCATCAGTTATGCATCGTTATGAAAACAAATGCAGCGGTACGCAGTACTTATACTGCGCGCTGTTGCAAAAATGCACTTTATACATTTTGCACCCGCATGGCAGTACTATATTTATATTATTATACCATATCAAGCGTATTTCGTCAATAGTCTGAACAAAAAATTGCGGAAAAAGTTATTAAAATTCAGCCATATAATGCAACATAATGTTAAAACGTTTGTTAAGAAAATGTATATTTATACGGCATTTATCGCAAAATTACTGTACATAACACCTGTAAAAAAATATAATTGCCTGCTGATCAAATAAATAATAACTTCACTGTTGCAAAACCGGAAATAATATGTTATAATATCAATGATTATATTTCAAGGCTTTTTCATACGTAGGAGGTCTGAAAATGAACGGTGCATTCGAGGAAGATGATTCTCTGCACTCACCGATAGAGGCTTTTGTCTTTGATTCAAAGGTCATGTCATTCCCTATAAAGGCTCACTGGCACTATTTTGCCGAGCTGATATATGTTCTTGAAGGCTCTGCGTTGATACGCGCAGACAATACGACACAGACGGTCAGGCAGGGTGAATTCATACTTTTTCATCCGTCATCCGTCCATTCCATAGACCGTGCTGATGAAAGCTTTCCGCGGTATGCCGTACTCAAATTCGATATCAACCGGCTTACACTTACTCCTGCATATGCGCCAAAGCTGCGCGATATATTCAGATATGCCGCTCAGACGGGCAGAAGGATATATTTCGATGATAAGACCGCAAAAAAGCTGGATTGTAAGAGGATATTCCTCACCTGTACATCGGAGATATCCAATTTCAGATACGGCAGCGATCTTGTCCTGCAGGCCGAGATATACGGACTGCTCATGAACATCATACGTATCTGGCTCGCGGACGGCATGGTCATAAACCGCAGCAAGATACAGAGCAAGGACGATTACACGATCGAAAACATAACCGAATATATCAGCGGATCTCTTTCGGACGATCTTCGTGTCAGCGGCATCGCGGCACACTGCAATCTCAGCTATTCCGCTTTTGCAAAGAAATTCCGCGACAGATACGGCATCAGCTGCAAGCAGTATATCGAACGGATGCGGATATTCAAGGTCGAAGAATTCCTGCTGTTCACAGATTATGATCTTAACTACATTAGTCAGGAGACAGGTTTTTCCGACTGCAGTCATCTGATAAAATGCTTCAAGACATACAAGGGAACAACTCCCAGGCAGTTCAGGATAGACAAACGAGGAAAAGAAACAGCCGAGCTTTGATCGGCATATAAATCAGAAGGTGGTGTTATTTATGAGTATAAGCCTTAATAAGGAAAAATACAAGAATAAAAATGAAAATGTCAATGTATCCGCAGCGGCTGCGGACAATGTGACAGCTGTCACGAACAGCAGTGATAATATAATACATATGCAGGAAAGGACCGATCCCGTCAGCACACAGACACAGACCGAAGAGCTGACCGCCGATAATTATTACGGCGACAGAGCAGATCCGCGTCTTGTCAGATACAAGCAGGCTGTTGATAAAGGCAAGATGATTGATCTGCAAAAGCATGACGATACATTAGAGAAACCGCGTGAAAATCCTGAGATCACTGTGGAAAGATATCCCGAGAAAATGGTCGTTGCAGAAAAGTCCGAAAATAAAGCTGTTCAGTATACATCCGCAGCTCAGCCTCCTGCAGCACCGAAAAGGAACAGAAGGTTCAAACTGAGATATATCATACTGGCGCTCATAGTGCTGGGAGCGGGTCGTACTGTAATCTCAAAAGTTTTCGGGAATTTAGGAAAGATGCTGCCCATACCGGCGAGGTCATTTATAGAGTACGCAGCCTCGGGCGATATCAATACTCTCAATATCGAAATATCCGCCGATGATGTCAACATATCAGAATCCTCAGTTGACAGGATAATAATCGACTACTATGACTACAACTCGAATCCGATGTATGATATATCCGAATCGGGCGACTCACTGACATTCAGAAGAAACAATAATACAAATGTTAATTTAGATGATGATTATTACTGCATAAACATCACAGTCCCAGAAGGCACACTTGAAGATCTCACTGCCAAATCGTCCTCGGGCGCTATCAGTATCGAAGGGATAGATATTGACAGATCAATATATTCCGAAGCAGGTTCGGGCGCTATTACTATGGAGAACACAACAGCCGGGGGTTCGATATCGCTCAGAACGACTGCT
This sequence comes from Oscillospiraceae bacterium, assembly GCA_024697725.1. Taxonomy (GTDB): domain Bacteria; phylum Bacillota; class Clostridia; order Oscillospirales; family Ruminococcaceae; genus RGIG4694. Next base: position 30,264 of record JAILFE010000073.1, on the reverse strand, counting down.
GGCAGTATTGAAGTTGATGATGTGAAATCGGGAAGCGATTTTTCAATAACGGCATCCTCCGGAAATATTAATCTGAACAGGCTCAGAGCCGAAAAATCCGCTGAATTCTGGGCATCATCCGGAAATATACAGCTCGATGATCTCAAAGTCGGATCCTATCTTACCGCAAATTCATCTGCGGGCACAATAAGTATCAGTGATATAATCACTTCGGAAAAGATAGAGATACTTACCACAAGCGGGGATATATCCGCATCCGAGATCGAGAGCATCACTGATGTGAAGCTGCAATCCTCATCCGGTAGTCTCACAGGCAGCGATATAAAGGCAAACAAGATCAACCGTATCTCTTCATCTGGCGAAACAAAGCTCAGGGATGTCGATATATCCGATACGATATCTGTCGAGGCATCCTCCGGAGACGTCGAGATAGAAATGATCGATAATAAAAGTAATTACTCAATATCTGTCAATACCTCATCCGGAGATTCAAATATCGAAAATACATCCGGTGCCGGCGCATCAAAAAATATAGTCGTCAATACTACCTCCGGAGATGTGAATATAGAATTCAACAGATAAAGATAACGCATTGCATATCACCAAAAAATCCTCCTTTGCATAAAAACAAAGGAGGATTTTTGATTTGACCGGAATAATGTCTGCCGTTTCAGGCAAAGAGTATATTACGGAATGCGACCATAAGGCTTGCGCGTCCTGTCATTTCGAGCTTTCCGGACTCAACTGCCGAGCTTGCGGTGAGTTTGCCTTCAATGAGCTCATTGAAGGCATCGGAATCAACTGTAACTGTAAGAGCAGCGCCCTTGTAGTCATAAGGCTGAACATCGACCTTTCCGTCTGATACCTTTACATAGAACTTTCCTTCAACTGTACCTGTAAGTGTGACTTCTGTAGCAAAATCAGTACTTGCCTTTGCTTTTTCTGCCTTCTTTGCTGCGGCAGCAACTACTGTCTCATATGGTGTTGCCTCTGCGGGCTTTGCAGCAGCTTTTTTTGTACGCTTGGGCTTTACTGCATCGGAAGCCGCCTTGTTTTCTTCTGCTGCGGGCTTTTTTGCTTTTGTTGCCATAATAAAAATCCTCCGATAAATTTATTGTTTTTCCGGATCGTATTGATTATTGATCATTCTGCTTGTCATGCGTCCGGCAATATGCAGACACCGATCGGCATAACAATATTTCCGGATCAACCTGCAATTGTATTATACATCATCATTTTATGAATGTCAATATTTTTTTGATATTGCTCTGTCAGAGTCTGTCGATCTCTTCGAGCAATGCGGGAACGATCTCATTCTCGTTCACCTTGCGGATGATCTCTCCTTTGCGGAATATAAGTCCCATCCCGTCGCCGCCTGCAACTCCGATATCGGCTTCACGGGCTTCTCCGGGGCCATTGACGACACATCCCATAACAGCGACCGTGATATTCTTTTCTATATCCTTTACAGCCTCTTCAACGCGCTTTGCAAGACCGATAAGATCTATCCGGGTGCGTCCGCAGGTAGGGCAGGATATGAGCTGAACTCCGTTCCCCTTCCCTACTGCACTTAGTATATCCTTTGCTGCATATACTTCCTTGATCGGGTCATCGGTAAGTGAAACACGTATCGTTTCTCCGATGCCGTCACAAAGCAGTGAACCTATCCCCACCGCAGATTTGATTATACCCATTCGTTCCGTTCCCGCCTCTGTAACTCCGAGATGCAGAGGATGATCGGTCTTTTCGGCAAGCAGACGGTATGCTTTTATCATAGTCGGTACATCGGATGATTTTAGTGATATAACGATATCTCCGAAATCGAATTTTTCAAGCAGTGACACATGATAAAGCGCACTTTTTACAAGAGCCTCGGCAGTCGGTGAACCGAATTCCTCGAGGATATGCTTTTCAAGCGAACCCGAGTTCACGCCGATGCGTATCGGTATATTCTTTTCCCGGCATATATCCGCGACCTTTTTGACATTTTCATCACTGCCGATATTACCGGGATTTATGCGTATCTTGTCGATCCCTCTTTCGGCGCTGCCTATGGCAAGGCGGTGATCGAAGTGTATATCAGCGACAAGCGGTACAGATATCTTTTTCTTTATCGCAGGTATCAGGTCAAGAGCTGCCGTGTCGGGTATCGCGGCGCGAATTATATCACAGCCCGCCTTTTCAAGCTCGCACGCCTGTCTGACGCTCCCCTCTATATCGTATGAGGGAACATTCAGCATTGACTGGATATATATTTTCTTTCCGTCAAGTATGCAGTCCTTGATCTTAACGGGCCGTACTCTGCGCATAAGAGATCCCTCCCGTCTCATATGTCCGGCATATGCGCACCGATGCTCTTTCGTCTGCGTCGCTGCGCTTTGCCAGATTCTTGATATCATTGAATGTTACTGCGACCATGAGTATCAGCAGCAGAGCCAGACCGACAAAGTGGATCATTCCCTCAGTCTCTGCCTTCAGCTGCTTTTTTCTGAACAATTCTATAAGGAGAAAGACGAATCTTCCGCCGTCAAGCGCTGGCAGAGGCAGCAGATTGAATATACCGATGTTGATGCTGATGAGTGCAGCCAGTTCAAGGATAAAATCCCAGTCTATGCCCTCAGGAGTAGCCGCTTCTGATATCACCGTTACGATACCGACAGGACCGCTGAGGTCGTTTATACCGTATTTTCCGCGTATCAGGTCACGAAGCGACAAAATCACGATCCTTGCATCATAAGCTGCTGTTTTAAAGCCGTATGGTATGAGATTTGCGGCTGTTATCTTCTCCGAATACACTTTGAAATCATATTTCAGAACAGGCTTCTGCGTCTGTTCGCTCATTTCCATCTCAAATCTCACATCGTTTATTGCAATGAGCTGACCGTTTCTGCGGACTACAAAATCAATAACGCCGTCCTCATCACTGCGAAGGGCATAGATGATATCGCCCGAGCTGAACACTCTCATGCCGTTTATCTTTACGATATCGTCGTTTATCATAAGTCCTGCCTTCTGTGATGCGGAATTATCCGAAAACGCCGCTATCGTCGATGTTATGCCGATACCGCTCACAAGATGGAATATCACAGCTATAACAAATCCCAGCACCAGATTCATGAATGCTCCCGCAACGATCACTATCATCCGCTTCCAGACAGGCTTGCTGCGGAAGCTGTTTTCATCGACAGCTTCTTCATCCTCATCCATTGCACAGAATCCGCCGACCGGGAACGCTCTTACCGTAAAAAGCGTCTGCTTTCCCTGCTTTTTGAATATGACAGGTCCCATGCCTATCGCAAATTCCTTGACAGGTATCCCGCAGAAACGCGCTGCATAGAAATGCCCGCCCTCGTGGATAACGATGATAACAGAAAACATCAGTATGCCTACAAGAATTGAGATAACACTGTTCATCCGATAACCTCTTTCTGTGCAAATTCTCTTGCCGCACTGTCAGCGGCGCAGACTCCGTCATAGCTGCTCACATCGAATACAGGAAGCGTGCATACGCCCTTTTCAACGAGCTCACCGATACGAAGGAACGGTATCTTTCCGTCGAGGAACATCCGTACAGCGATCTCGTTTATGCCGTTTGCGATGCAGGGACGATCCCCGCCTTCCTTTGCAGCGTTCACGCAGGCACGCAGACAGTCAAATGTGTCATAATCGGGTTTTTCAAAGGTGAGCGTACCGTAATCGGTAAGAGATAATCTTTTGAGTCCGCTGTCCGGTCTGTCGGGATACATCAGCGCATAGCTTATCGGTATGCGCATATCAGGTATGCCGAGCTGTGCGATCACAGCGCCGTCATTGTATTCCACAGCGGAATGGATAACGCTCTGGCGGTGGATGATTATATTTATCTGCTCCGTATCAACACCGAACAGCCATTTTGCTTCGATCAGCTCCAGTCCCTTGTTCATCATGGTAGCGGAATCTATCGTGATCTTGCTGCCCATGCTCCAGTTCGGATGTGAGAGAGCCTGCTCTGCAGTCACATTTTTGAGTTCATCCTTATTTTTCCCGAAGAACGGACCTCCCGAAGCGGTAAGGATAATGCTTCTGAGCTGAGATGCCTTGTTTCCCTGAAGACACTGGAATATAGCAGAATGCTCACTGTCAATGGGATAGATCTTTACGCCGTGCTTTTTTGCAGCGGGCATAACGAGCTGTCCGCCCGTGACGAGAGTTTCTTTATTTGCAAGTGCAACATCATGACCGCTCTCAATAGCGGTAAGCGTTGGAAGAAGTCCCAGCATACCCACAACAGAATTGACGACCAGATCGGTGATCTTATCTGAAGCAAGCTCACAAAGCCCCTCCATGCCGCTGACAACGGATGTATCCGTATCTGCAAGCAGCGTCTTCATTTCATTATATTTGTCACTGTTGAATATACAGACTTTTTTCATCCCGAATTCTCTTGCCTGCTCGGCAAGGAGCCTTGTATTCGAGGCGGCCGCGGCGGAGTATACCTCTATACCGCTGCGCCGGCAGACATCGAGCGTTTGAGTACCGATAGAGCCTGTAGAACCGAGTATCGCTATTTTTTTCATGATCTATCACTTATCTCCCGGATAATACTGTAAATGGGCGCACATATCATATGTACGCCCTTTTTTCTATGATTATATCAATGGAAAAGCCCGAAATATGCAAGGAACATCGACATAAAAGGCGTTATAAAGAGAACGCTGTCGAATCTGTCCATAATACCGCCGTGTCCGGGCATTATATTGCCGTAATCCTTGATATCATGCTCACGCTTGAGCAGAGAGGCTGTAAGATCACCTATGATACCGAGTATCGATGTGATCGCGCCTACTGTCACAACAGCCGCATAATTCACGGTAAAAGCATGGCCTCTGCCTGCCATGAACCAGCAATAGCCGAAACAGTACAGACAAAGTATGAGGATATTTGATATAACTCCGCCGACCGCCCCTTCGATCGTCTTTTTCGGAGATATATCGGGACAGAGCTTGTGTTTTCCGAAGAATGTCCCGACAAAGTATGCTCCCGCATCGGAAAGCCACGCAGATGCAAGTGTTATTACAACATAGGATATGCCGTGCTCGGGACTTATCTTATATATTGTTACCAGTCCGCTGAGCGAAAGTGTCACACCGTAGGTAAACACGAACATACTGCTGAGCTTGGTAAACGGCAGTTTTTTGTGATCCCCGACATATCCCGCAAACATAAGCAGTCCGAATAAAGTCGAAAGCAGGTACTGCCAGCGCAGATCCGCAAAATAATATCTGATAAATGGTATGACCACTCCGTATATGCAGCACCCTATGCTGTGTACTTTGAACTGCAGGCAGTCGGCAGCCTTCAGAAGCTCATAGAGAGCTATTACGATAAGCGCCGCAACTGTCAGTGGATACAGAGGAGTATACGAAAAGACAAGCACGCATATTGCAATAGCAATCCCGACGAAGGCCGTGACAGAACGTTTTAACAATATTATACTCCTCCAAATCTGCGTTTTCTTGATGCAAAGGAATCCAGTGCCTTATCAAGCTCGGCTTTATCAAAATCGGGCCAGAGCACATCGGTAAAATAGAACTCGGCATATGCGCACTGCCAGATCAGAAAATTAGAGAGCCTGTATTCCCCGCCGGTGCGTATCATAAGATCCACATCGGGAGCTCCCGCCGTATAAAGCATATCCGAAAAAGTATCCTCGGTTATCTCCTCTGTCTTCATATATCCGGAGGAAACAAGCTCTGCGGTTTTTTTTGCGGCATAGATGATATCATCTCTCCCGCCGTAATTCATGGCTATCATCAGCGTCATGCCGATATGGCTGCGCGATTCATCCTCGATCCTTATCATTTTCTCCCTGAGTGACGGGGAAAAATACGATTTATCACCGAGAAAAACAAGCTTCACATTTTTATCGACCTGTTCCCATACATCGGTAAGATATTTGTCGAACAGATCCATGAGCGCATTTTTCTCGTCTTCCGGACGTTTGCGGTTTTCTGTTGAAAAAGCATAGAACGTCAGGTATTTTATACCGATCTCATTGCAGATATCGGTTATTCTCTTAAATACCGCAGCGCCCTCACGATGCCCGAGCTTTCGCGGCATACCGCGCTTTTTTGCCCATCTGCCGTTTCCGTCCATGATTATGCCGATATGCTGCGGCAGAACACAAGTTCCATCACTCAATGTCAAACAACCCCGATCCTGTCAGATAGACATGATTTCCTTTTCCTTGTCTGCAGCTACCTTATCGACATTTTCGATATACTTGTCGGTAAGCTTCTGCATCTCCTTTTCAAGATCCTTCACGTCATCCTCTGTGATCTCGCTGTTCTTTTTCTGAGCCTTGATCTTGTCGAGCGCATCTCTGCGGACATTTCTTATCGTGACCTTGGCTTCCTCCGAGATCTTCTTTATCTGCTTTACGAGCTCTTTTCTGCGCTCCTCGTTGAGCTGAGGGAATACGAGGCGGATGACGCTTCCGTCATTTGTGGGATTTATACCGATATCCGATGCCTGTATAGCCTTCTCGATCGTTTTGAGGGATGATTTGTCCCACGGCTGTATAACGAGTATCCTCGCCTCGGATACGGACACAGCAGCCATCTGATTGAGCGGAGTGGGCGATCCGTAATAATCTACGAATACCTTATCGAGTACGGCGGGATTAGCTCTTCCCGCTCTTATCGTTGTGTATTCATGTGTGAGGCTTTTGAGGCATTTTTCCATTTTTTCCTTTGATTTTTCGACATTTTCATTCATATCAATACATTTCCTTTCATACAGTCTGCCGGTTGCTGTTAATCCTTATCTATGACCAGAGTCCCTATCTTTTCACCCATGCAGGCACGGTAGATATTGTCGGGATCCTCAAGCGAGAACACCATGATAGGGATATGATTGTCCTTGCACATCGAAGCCGCTGTACTGTCCATCACAGCGATATTGTTGACAAGTATATCATTGAAGGTTATCTCATCGAATCTGACCGCATCGGGATATTTTTTTGGGTCTTTGTCGTATACGCCGTCGACCATTGTAGCCTTCAGCACGATATCTGCATCAATCTCGGCAGCGCGCAGCGACGATGCCGTATCTGTCGAGAAGAAAGGATTGCCTGTTCCGCATCCGAATATTACGACTCTCCCCTTCTGAAGATGTCTGACAGCTCTGTTGCGTATATAAGGCTCGGCGACCTCGCGCATCGAGATAGCTGTCTGCACACGCACATCAAGACCGATAGATTCGAGTATATCCGCAAGAGCAAGGGCATTCATCGTTGTTGCGAGCATACCGATGTGATCCGCACGGGTGCGATCCATAGCGCCGCTTGATCGTCCGCGCCAGAAATTGCCTCCTCCGACAACGATACCTATCTCCACACCGGCATCCGCGCATTTCTTCACGCTGCTGCATATACTGCCGATAACGGAATAATCAAGTCCAAATCTCTTTTCGCCCGCAAGGGCTTCTCCGCTGAGTTTAAGAAGAACTCTGGCGTATTTCGGCTTAGTGTCCATCAAACAAACATCCTTTCATACAGATACTGCTGAAATAATTCTTTTGCCTTATATATTTTACTATATTACAGGTCATTTGTAAAGTATATTCACAGAATTTTCAGATATCATTTTCCGCAGGACATCAGCCTGTCGCCTTGTCGAATATCCCTTCAGCCGTATCATTGTCACCGGATACGACAAACAATACATATCTGCCCTTTGTCTTGATGAGAGCATTCTGCAGTTTGTCATATTCATCGGGATTATAGTCCTTGAAGTCGATCGAACGGCTCTCGACCCTTGCCTTTGCAGCATCGACGACTGCCTGTGCCGAGTCCTCGTCCGTCATAAGAAAAACTGCGACCTCGTCGGCAAACCCGCCGGAACCGCATATGTACATAGAGTAGCTTTCGACCGTGCTCATATCCACTTCAAGATAATTTCCGATCCTGTCATCCTCTACCTTTGCCATCGTAGACATCTCGACGGATGAAAGTATCTCATCCACGACAGCATCGGGGTCTGCAGCCGATGCTTCGGCAGCTGTCGTTTCAGACGCAGTCTCTTCAGCGGTCGTTTCGGATCCGGTCTGTACCGTAGTCGTCTCTGTGGTCTCTTCTGCCGAAGAAGCTGTCGTATTTGCAGCGGTTGTCTCGCTCGATACAGGAGCGGTCGCATTGACAGGCTCTGCGGGCTCATTGCCGCAGCCCGAAAATGCGCATACAGCGATCATGCACGCAGCAAGTGCTGCAGTCAGTTCACTTTTTCTCATATATTTCTCTCTTCCTTTGTTCCTGTGCTTATGTTTCCGGTATGCCGCTAAGCTGTGGGGCGTATATTATTTCTTTTGCCCTCCGGGAACAAGCACAAATAATCATGTCGGCGATTCATCCGACGGTATGTGTCAGCAGAATATCAGCCAGGTCATCATATGCTGCCTTTCCGGGATATATACTGCCGCTTCCGGAGGTGTTTTCGTCCTGTATTCCGGACATCTCTCCGATATCGACATAGCTAAACCCGTACAGTTCGGCATATTCAAGGAGCTTTTGGTTCACCTCTGCGATCTTTTCCTTGTCTTTATCCTTATCCGTTGTCAGAAGTGAAACGATATATACCTTTCTTTTCCCGCTTTCCGCGAGTATCGGTGCGGTTTTGCAGTAGCTCATCGCAAACCCGCTCACATCATCGCCCAACTCTTCGGCGGACGGCATGAAATAGATATTTGCGATATCATCGGAAATCTCAGCTGTGCCGGGTTCTTCGCCGCGCATCGCAAAACGGCTCTCGGATACGATCCCGTATTCACATAATCCGTGAGCTGCTTTGCCGCCGATAAAAAGACATTCGTCAAAATACGATATATCCTTTTTTGTGTTTTCGCAAACAGATTCTGTCCTTATTTCCGCACCCGAGTCGATATAATACGAATCGGGCTGATTTTCCTTCATATAGAAGACAAAACAGCACGCCATCGCCGCTGCTGCAAACAGCAGCACAAACGACAGGCGGAATTTGACCCTGTTTTCTTTCCTTTGAACTACGCGCATATCATTCTACACCGCAAAAAGTATATATTTTTCCATGGACCGATTTTTCTCTGCCTTTTCAGTATACAACATATTCAAAAAAAAATCAACAATAAAATTAATAAAAATACAGAAAAAGTATTGCAATTCGGCTACAAGTATTATATAAGGATTTCTGCGTGGATCCAGCTGCACAAATCACGAAATATAATAAATTTATGTATATTATGTAAATATTCACATCAAAATAGTGCCTGATGCTGTACAAATGCGGAAAAATATGATATTATGATATTTGTATCTGTATATCCGACAGTATCCGGATAATATGCTCCATATCATGCCGTAAAGCAGAAGCCCGCATATAAGCGGCAGATACGGCAATCGGCGTATAAACAGAGCAAGATCAGGTCAAGCCTGCGTATATCGTGTCTGTACATACCGAAAAAAAGCTGCTGATGCCGCAGCTGCAGTACAGCACTGTATCAGAAAGGATAATTTATTATGAATATGGATTTTATAAGGAAACTCCCCGTTCCGAGAGATGTAAAACTTCAGTTCCCGCTTTCTTCTGCGGTCATAGAGTTAAGGCAGAAGCGTCTTGAAGAAATAAAAAAGGTCTTCAGCGGCGAAAGCAATAAGTTCCTGCTTATAATCGGTCCCTGCTCCGCCGACAGAGAGGATGCCGTGATGGATTATATATGCCGTCTTGCGAAGGTCAGCGAGAAGGTAAAGGACAAGATACTCATCATCCCGAGGATATATACCAACAAGCCGAGAACGACCGGGCTCGGCTACAAGGGAATGGTGCATCAGCCCGACCCGACAAAGGCAGAGGATATGCTTGAGGGTATAATCGCAATAAGAAAGCTTCACACCCGTGCAGTCGAGGAAACAGGTCTGCTTTGTGCTGATGAGATGCTTTACCCGGAGAATCACAGATATCTTTCCGATATACTCGGATATGTCGCTGTAGGTGCGCGTTCGGTAGAGGATCAGCAGCACAGGATAGTTGCCAGCGGTCTTGATATCCCCTGCGGCATGAAAAATCCCACCAGCGGAGATATCAGCATAATGATAAATTCCATAAAAGCGGCTCAGAGCTGCCATACCTTCCTTTACAGAGGCTGGGAGGTGCATTCACAGAGCAATCCGTATGCACACGCTATACTCCGCGGAAGCACGAATTCCCATGGTCAGAATATCCCGAATTATCACTACGAGGATCTTGCCGCGCTCTACGAACAGTATTCGGCATCCGGACTAAAGAATGTCGCAACGATCGTCGATGTAAACCACGCAAATTCCGGAAAGAAGTATCTTGAACAGATACGCATATGCCATGAAGTGCTCCACAGCTGCCGTCACAACACTGATATCGGAAAAATGGTGAAGGGCTTTATGATCGAGAGCTATATCGAGGACGGCTCTCAGAAGGTCGAGGAGGGCGTTTACGGAAAGTCGATAACCGACCCCTGCCTTGGCTGGGAAAAGAGCGAAAAGCTCATATACGATATCGCCGATCAGATTGTCTGATCTGTCAGTTAAAAGAATCAGCCGCAGTATCATTTTCAGTGATACTGCGGCTTCTTTTAATCGCTTATATCCACACCGTAATCCTCGCACATTCTTTTCAGTCCGGCGCGGTAGCCTGCACCGACACAGTGCAGCTTCCATACGCCGCCGTGTTCATACACCTCGACGGCATTGATGGTTTTTTCAAGGCTCAGCCCGTTGAGATAGAACCTGAATCTTTCGGTATTATCTATGAATATCCTTACATATGGGTCGCGTATATACTTGAAGGTCTCGTCCGGATCATCGCCGTATATCGAATAGCATACAGCGATCTTCCCGTTGTTGCCTGCAGATGTGTCGATGTCAAAGCATGGAAGGCCGTTTGTTGTCAGCAGTCTGACAGCTCCGTGATCTGATGCCTTGTTTCCCCAGAAAACAAGATCGTCATCCTTTGTGACCCTGTTGCTGCTGTCAAGAATAAATGCATAGCCGTCGATATCAAGTGGTCTGTCGATATGATCGCAGGAAAATAGCAGCTTTATATCCTCGATAGCATCGAGCCTGCCGATAGGCACGCGCTGTCCCTTCTGCAAAACAGTGACCGCATTCTCAGGGTATTCGGGGGGAACAGTCTCTGCCGGAAGGTTCTTCACCGACAGTCCGGCCTGCGGCTGTCTGACGTATGTCAGCAGCTGCTCGGTGCAGACAGGCGCTTTGTCGGCTGCATATCCCTGTATATATATCTCCCTTATGACATCGCTTTTTATTCTCAGCACTCCGAACAGATATATCCCGTTTTTAAGAGCATCTATTTTTATTTTTATCCTGTTTTCCCCTTCCGCCAGCTCGCGGGGACTGACATGAACATTGCTTATGCACGACTCTATCGAGCTGTTTTCGGTAACATTGATATCAAAAACAAATGAATTCTCACAGTCTGCCGCAAATTGTCCGAGATCAAAGCTGAGAGGTATGCCCGAGCTGTCTGAGAGCTTTCCGTTTTTCTCAATGCTTCCGCGCACTGTGACATTATCGAGAACGGTATCCCCGGGGCAGATGAGTACAGGCGCAGTGCGCTCGGAGGATAATGATTCTATCCGCAGATCGCGCAGTTCGACCCCGCTGGATACAACAGCGGCGGGCTGCTCTTCCCCGCAGAGTATAACGGAGCTGTCTCCGACGATACGGCATGGATGTTCTATTTTGAGCGGCGAATGATATATATCGGACGGTATGCGGCATTCTCCGCTGCACCCGTCAATTACAGTCTGTATCTGTGTCATTTTTCCTTGTCTCCATCAGCTATCGGATTTCATCTTTTTCTTCATTTCATACATACGCTTGTCGGCTTCCCTTTCCGCCTTTTCGGGGTTATCCTCACCGACTTCATATTTCGAGATCCCGTATGCGATCGCAAGTTTTACCGGGGGCTCCTCGGCGCTGTTGTATTCGGATATAAGTTCATTGAACTTCTGCTCTGCTTTTTCTATCTCGTCCTGATTCTTTCCCTGTATGACAGCAATAAATTCATCTCCGCCTGTGCGGTAGCATGAGCCTATCCTGCCGAAGCTCTCTCTTATCACACGGGATGCGGCGATGATATGTCTGTCGCCTTCGCTGTGACCGTAATTGTCGTTCACAAGCTTCAGGTCATTTATATCGAGCTGAACAAAGAATATCGTTCCGTTCATGTTGTCATTGATATCCTTTTCGCGTTCGGCAAATGCTGTCCTGTTGTTAAATCCCGTAAGGGCATCGTTATACGCAAGCTTCCTCATGAATGCCGCTTTATGTCCCAGATTCGAGAGCACGATCAGATCCCTGAGCGTATATATGCCCATTACAGTAACGAATATAAGAAGTCCTATGCGCAGAAAAAATGCTGTATCGTTGTTTCCTTTTGATATGCTGTATCTTAAAAGATCGATAAGTCCCGTTATCAGTATAACGATGAACGATCCTACCATAGATCTTAAGAAGAGCTTTTCCTGTCTCTTTTTGATGATGCTGCTGACAGTCAGATAGAATGCGCATGATATTGCCAAAAACAGTACGGTATGCGTCAGTCTGAGCAGCTCGTGATAATCATATCCGCCTGTTACGGTAGAGATGATATTGAGGAAAAGGTTTGACACGGTTATTATGCATATAACAGGTACTAAAGGCGTTTTTTCGTTTTCTGTCAGTACAGAAACAAACATGATGGCAGAATGGGGTATCGTTATCAGGATCATATAATTGATGAAATGTACAGCAGCAGGATCCATGCATATCAGCTGAGGTATCATGGTCTCTGTTGCTGTCCAGACTGCCGCAAGTATAGCAAATATCCCGAGGAATATCGTAGCTGTACGGCTCCTGCCAATGTATTTCCCGAGTATCACTGCGAACAGCTCGAGTATCATGCCGATCATGAACATGAATACGGAAACAGCCGCCTTCGGGATGTTGCTGTAGAACTCGTGTCTGATGTATTCGCCTGATGTGCCTATGCACATATTGCTGAAATAGCAGGAGGAATCGTTGTATATATTCGTGTAGCGTATCGTGACTTCTACTCTGTCGCCATCATACGGTATGCCTGCATAATGCACGAAAGTACCGGTAGATTTGCCGTATACGCTCGGATATTCCGGATCAAAATCATACAGTACGCTTCCGCCGCAGCTTACCGAAAACAATACGTTCTTTGCCCTGAAGCAGAGCGCTTTTTCGCGGATCTCATCCTTTTCAAAAGCTCTGGTTATAATGATATTGCTTCCGTAGCGCAGATCGTGCAGATCCACATCCGCACCGTCCTCATAGTGCCATCCTCCATCGCACGGCAAAAGCGGCGAAGTCTCCAGACGTCCGATATGACTGACGCTTATCACAACGATTATAACGGCAATGGATGAAATTATCAAGATATTGACAAACGCCCCCAAATCGAACTTTTTATCCATGTCATTATCCTCTCCGCATTTTTCGGTCAGCTGAGTGAAGTGTCCTGCATAAGCTCGAATTCAATGTCAAATTCTTTGCTTTCGCCCGTGGATATGCCTTTTCTGAATACATGAGCCTTCATGACATCTCCGGGCTTGCAGTTGTCAAGAACGCTGCGGACCGTTTCGGCGCTGTAGACCTCTTTGCCGTTCATCGTTGTGATTATATCACCGACCTCAAGCTCGGTATCCGCAACAGCGCATGAATTGTCTATCGACTGCACATAAAGTCCCTTGTGTACTCCCATACGGTCGGCATCATAGTCGTTGATCGCAATATAGGTTATTCCTACACGCGCTCTTCCGCTGATATATCCCTTTGATATGATATCCTCGATAATAGGCTTTGCAAATTTCATTGTGATCGCAAAGCCGAGTCCCTCGTCAAGCTCACTTGATTTGTATTTCGATGATGTCACACCGATGACCTGACCGTACATATTTATCAGAGCGCCGCCGGATACTCCGGGGCTCATGGCTGCATCTGTCTGTATACATTCGAGCTTTGAGCCGCCTGTAGTCTCTCCGACTACCTGTCTTCCGAGACCGGAGACATGGCCGACAGTGACAGTCCCGGAATAGCCGCCCGCATTTCCTATCGCAACGACCATTTCACCGAGCCTGAGCTGATCGGAATCGCCGAGCTCGGCGCAAGGGAGCGATTCGGCATCTATTTTCAGTACAGCAAGATCGGTCTTGCTGTCACTGCCTATCACGTTGGCGGTATAATCCTTTCCGTCCGAAAGCGTGACCCTGATGCCAAGTGCCGAATCCGATACGACATGAGCATTTGTGACGATATATCCGTCTGCTGATATGATTATACCGCTGCCGCGGCTCGAAGGATATATCTTAGTCTCGGAAAAAACATCCACATCAACGACAGCCGGTGAAACTACAGCTGCAACTCCTTCAACTGTGAGCAGACCCTTCGCCTTGTCCGCATAAAGATCATCATCCACCGACGGCTTCGGAGTTATCTTAAGTTCGACCTTTACGCCGTTATTTTCCGATGAAGCGGCAGCCGGAGTGCTTTCCGTCTTTTTATCCGGCTCATGCTCGGTGATCTCGACTGTTGCGGGATAGCCTTCTATCGTATCCTGACGTTTATATGATATCATTGCAAGAATGATGATAAGAGCAGTGAACATCAGGATAAAGATCGCCACGAAAGCGATTATCCAGCCCGTGGAGAGCCTTTTTTTCTTTGGCATATCCATAGGGCAGGAGTTTGGTCTGCCGCCTGTGGGATCATACCTCCCCGCCATCCCGCCAACGGGTTGACCGTTGTAATAGGGCGGCACAGCTCCTGCGTTCGGATATACATCTGTTCTGTATCGGTTGTCATATGCTCCTGCATTAGGCTGTCCTGCCTGACCGTATTGGTCACTATATCCTGCGGCATAAAAGCGCGGATCGTTCATGCGATACTGCATATTTCCGCCGGGCATACCTCCGTTCTGCGGAAAGCCCTGCTGATTATACGGTGTGAACTGCCTGTAATTCACCGGCTGATCCGGAGTATTGTCAAATTTCTCCTCAGCGAACGGATCCTCCTGCGTATTTACAGTATTGTTCTGAACAGGTTCGCCGGATACGGGACGCTGATACGGTGCGGAATTATAATAGTACTGCGCATTCCCCTGACGGTATGCAGCGTCCTGGGAGCGGCTGTCATTGCCCTGATCCTGTACAGCCTGGGAAAAGCTGCCTGTGCTGTTCGCTGTCCCGGGATCTATGCACTGCTGCACAGAGTTTTTATCCTCCGCCAAAGCATCGGGATTATAACCTTCCGAAGGAGACTCTGCTGCGGGAGAACTGTTCCCGGGAGCATTATTCGGATCATCCGTATATCCTGTTGGGCTGCTTTTATCAAATTCATCCATTTGCGTTTTTCCTTTCGGTCAATTTACCGTTTACAGTCAACGACAATGGAAATTACACTTTCAGTGCCGTTTACTTTACAATATCTAAAAGGTGATACCGTAAAAATCTCTTTTCCGATATCACCTTTATTTTGTTGATTTTTTTGGCGGAGGTGCACCTGTCGGCAAAGTAAACTCGAATTCGGTATATTCTCCGGGTTTGCTTCTTACAGTTATAGTTCCGTCATGCAGTCTGACTATCGAACGAACGATAGAAAGACCGAGCCCTACGCCTGTCTTATCTTTTCCTCTGGATTCGTCTGTTTTATAGAATCTGTCGAACACCTTGAGCATTTCGCTCTCTTTCAGGCCTTCGCCCGAATTGCGGATCCTGAGTGCAGTCATTTTTCCCTGTTCTTCATGACTGAATTCGATATAACCGCCCTCGTTCACAAATTTAGCCGCATTCTCGGTCAGATTGTATATCACCTGCTGTACAAGATCGATATCCGCATTGAGATAGAATTTTTCATCGTCAAGTCCCTTGATCTCGATCTTCTTGGATTCCAGCCGGCTCTCAAAAAGCAATACCGTTCTGACGATAATAGCCGATGCTTCAAAATTATCGGTCTGAAGCTTGATCTCACCGGATTCATACTTGGATATATTCAGCATGGAACGTACAAGCCTTGCCAGACGGTCGATCTCTTCCGATACGATCTTGAGATAATGGCGCTGTTCTTCCTTTGGGATCACACCTTCAAGGATACCGTTCACAAAGCCGCCGATAGTAGTCATCGGGGTCTTCAGCTCGTGAGATACATTGGATACGAAGCTCTTGCGGTTTTCCTCTATCCTTTCGAGAGAATACGCCATCTCATTGAAGGAATTTGCGAGATATCCGAGCTCGTTGCGGTCGCTGATATGTACTTTTTCGGAAAAATCCCCTTCTCCGAATCTATGAGCCGCCATTGTCATCTCACGTATCGGACGCACGATATTCATCACGGCGTATGAGAGAAGAAGGTAAGCGACTATAAGTATCACAAGCGCAGTGATGATTATGAAAAAAACGAGCTTTCCCATATATGCGTGCATACCCTCCGAAGAGAGCCTGCCGAAGATATAGTATGTATTGTTTCCGAATTCAAGCTTATATGCCATGATGAACCACGTATCAGCATAGAAACCGCCGTAGTTCCCGTATGAATACGTTCCCTCTCCCGAGATCTGTCCGATCACGCCGGATGGAACCTCACCAAGCATCTCGTATTTACCGTTATCCGATGCTGCAAGCCTTCTGCCGTTGGCATCGGCCATCATAAATTCCGCACCGGTCGATTTGGAGAGATTTTTCAGATAGTTGTCTGCAGAGGTGATAAATTCAATACTTCCCGTATCAGCGCCGCTGAATATCAGCGACTGCGTATACTGCACCGCGTTCCATGTATATTTTATAAGCTCGTTTCTCCTGTCCCTGTGGTAAGTCTCGAGCGACAAGAAGATATGGACTGTGGCGACAAGTATGATAGATGCGGTAATAGCAGAAATACAAATATAGAAGATCTGAGAGAAAATGCTTTTACGCATTTTC
This sequence comes from Oscillospiraceae bacterium, assembly GCA_024697725.1. Classification (GTDB taxonomy): domain Bacteria; phylum Bacillota; class Clostridia; order Oscillospirales; family Ruminococcaceae; genus RGIG4694. The sequence continues at coordinate 13,278 of JAILFE010000073.1, read as the reverse complement.
TTCGTCGGCCTCGAACTTGTAGCCTACACCCCATACTGTCTTGAGCGCCCACTTCGGTGAAACGTTCTCGAGCTTTTCACGCAGACGCTTGATATGGACATCTATGGTGCGTGAATCGCCGTAGTACTCAAATCCCCATACCTCGTCAAGGAGCTGATCTCTTGTATATACTCTGTTCGGATTTGATGCGAGATAGAACAGAAGCTCAAGTTCCTTGGGCGGAGTATCCATGACCTTGCCGTCTACCCTGAGCTCATATCTGGTCATATTTACGACGAGCTTGTCGTACCTTACTTCCTTGACCTCGCTCTCGACCGCAGACTGGCTCGTTCTGCGGGATACAGCCTTGATGCGGGCAATGACCTCTTTGGTGTCGAACGGCTTTACAACGTAGTCATCCGCACCGAGTTCAAGACCAACGACCTTATCGATAGTTTCGCTCTTGGCTGTGAGCATGATGATCGGGACATTGGATTTCTTTCTGATCTCACGGCATACCTGCCAGCCGTCAAGACCGGGAAGCATGATATCGAGCAGAACGATATCTGGTTTCAGCGCACTGAATTTTACGACAGCTTCCTCGCCGTCATGAGAAACCATAACATTATATCCTTCTTTTTCAAGATACAGCTTCAGAAGCTCGCAGATATTGTTATCATCATCGACCACAAGTACTTTTCCCAGTGACATACGGACATCCTCCTAACAAAAAATGAATATGATAAACGTCTCGCTGATATTGCAGCTGCCGTACATAATACCGTTCCCCGGAATTACTTTTATCAAAATCACACATATTGCGACAAATTATTGTTACAAATTAACATATTTTAATTATACAACAACAACGCACAAATCATATTAACAAATAATGAACAAACATCGTTTAATTTGTAAATTTAACAAAATAACGCTCTTATTTTTAAATTATAATCAAAAAAAATTCATTATCGCCTTCCGCTTGTACGGACAGGATCAGAAAAAACATTATCAGTTGTTTGCAGACAGCATATATATATTCCTGCATAAAAATTATATCATAAGTTATTTAATTTGTAAACTGATTTCTGAATTTTTTCCTTTAACTCGTAAAAATACTTCTGCCGCTATTGAAAACTGACAGAAAACATGATACAATCATATTGGTGTATTATTATAATGTATAGTATAATAAGGAGAGTCAGACCATATGAATATTGAAACAGAGCGCAAGTTCCTTATAAAACTGCCTGCCGAAGGAACGGTCAGCTATGACAAGGACCTTCATATCACACAGACCTATCTTGTAAGGAATGATCCGGATATACAGCGCAGGGTACGAAGAATAGCAAGCGGTGATGTGAAATACTACTATACCGAAAAAAAACGTCTCGGAGGGATCTCCCGTGAGGAAAATGAGCGCGAGATCACTGCTGCGGAATACGAAAGACTGCTCACAGAGGCTGACAGCAGCATCGCGCCGGTCATAAAGACAAGACATATCCTCACCTATAAGGGTCAGAGGTTTGAAGAGGATGAATATCCGTTTTCAAAGCGCTATGCCACGATAGAGCTTGAGCTTGAAAGCGAAGATCAGGTGATAGATCTGCCTGATTTTATCGAGGTGATAAAAGAAGTCACAGGCGATCCCGCATATTACAACGGTGCTCTTGCAACAAACAACTGCTTCCCTGAAGAAAGTTCTGTACAAAAATAACTATATTATATTCTGCTTTTTGTGCATGTATACAAAATCACTGTGCAAATGAAAAAATATATGCTTCCTGATACATTTATTATATAAAGGGTTCTGCCGCATATGGGTATTATCTGTATCACTGCGGCATCGAAAGGAAGAGTGCTATGAAAATGAATAAACTCGGTTTCGCCGCTGCTGCCGCAGCCGTGCTGCTTTCCGCAGCCGGAGGGTCTGGCATGGCAGCGTGTGCCGAATCATACTATAACGCAGAAGCCGACAGTTTTGATATATATACCTGTATTTCCGAAAGCGACTGTTCTGTTCTCGCATCATACGTCGGCAGGGAGGACGGAGAATATAAATTCAAGGTGATACGCACGCTCAAGAACACGCTTTCCGAAAAGTACTTCTACGTAACTGCCGATGAAAAGCTCGCAGACCGTCTCGAAGCCGGAAAACGCTATGTTCTGATGCTCGATTCCGATATATCCGTATACTACGAGCATGACAGATATACTCTCAACGGCGATCTGCTGATATCCGTTGACAGCACAAATCAGATCACCGGCATGACCGCTTCGGACATAACTATCCAGAATCCGCCGAAAAGCGTTTCTGCGCTCAAGAAGTATATGGGCGGAATCCCCGACACATCGGTCGCCGCCAAGGATTACATACGCTCCTCGGATATATCCGAGATCACAGCCGCCTCGGATGCTGTCGTGTATGCAGAAGTGGTGCGGCGGATATCCGACAGCAGCAAAGGATGCGGTCTTTATTCCTGTCGTGTGATAAAGACTGTAAAGGGCAGTGTCAAGTCAGAATTCAACGTTGTTCTCTTTGACAGTGAGGTCACAGCAGGCAAAAGATACTATCTTTTGCTGAATAAAAACGGCAGCAGCTATGAGCTGTCATCCAAAAAAAGCATCCGTACCGAAATATGATCGTTCTTCCGTCGGCAGACTTACCTGCCGACGTTTTTTTTCTTCATGAAAAAGTCAGAATAATCCTTGAATAAAAGACAGACAGTGACCCAAAATAAAAGCATGGACGAAACCGATCATTCTGAGGTCGGAATGCTTGTATTTTGCATATGAAAGGATCATGATGCCATGAAGATCAGAGCCGAATTCTATACCCCCGATGAATGCGATGCGGCAGCCGGCGCCGTAAGGAGAAAGGTGCCGCAGGTATTAGATATCGCAGTAAAGAGCAATACCGCACGAAACAATTATGCAGATGAGGATTATGGTACGGTCTATGCCGTATACAGCGGATTATATGACATAAACCGTCCGACCTCGCCCGTATGCAGTATCGACCCCGTTTTCGGCAGAAATGACATGAGATATATGCCGAGAGGGAGATATTCTGCCGAATTCGTATGTCGTGAAGCAGATGCAAGGGACGTATCACGCATCGTAGTGAACTGCGGCGGGCATAATATACGCTGCATCTGAGCGGTTTTCTTCCGTGCGTGTATAAAGACCGATCCGTGCGCATATATATTTACTGTTCCCGCACAAACTATTGCTCCATTACAGAGAGTTGCCTGGGGGCAATAAACTCGGAACAGAAAAAGGGATCGCCGTTTATCACGGCACAAATGCGGCATTTCTGCTGCGGCGAGGAAAGGATCGGTCAATAAAATGAAAAGATTTCTGCCGGAGGGCTCACTTATCAATACTGCGGAAAATATCAGCGCTCTGCGTGATCCGCATTCGCTTGCGGAGGCGATGCGCAGCGGAAGGATACTCGAAGCACGGGTAAGCATCTGTACGAGCAGCCATGACCTTATCGTCGATATCCCCGGAATGAACGCGGTGATACCGCGTGAAGAGGGCGCTGTCGGGATAAGCGACGGAACGACACGGGATATCGCACTTATAACAAAGGTAAACAAGCCCGTCTGCTTTCGCGTTATCGCGATAAAGGATATCGGCGGGAAGCAGACCGCTATACTGTCAAGACGAAGCGTTCAGCAGGATTATATCGACAGCTTCACATATTCACTGAGACCGGGCGATATCATATCTGCAAAGGTGACACATCTCGAACAGTTCGGCGCATTTGTGGATATAGGCTGCGGTATACCGTCGCTGATACCTATAGATGCGATATCGGTATCGCGCATATCTCACCCGTCCGACCGATTCTCTGTCGGACAGGATATCCGTGCTGTCGTCAAGGGTATAAACGGCAGCAGAGTCTGGCTCTCCCATAAGGAACTGCTCGGCACATGGACCGAGAATGCAGCTTTGTTCTCCTGCGGAGAAACTGTTTCCGGAACTATACGTTCGGTCGAGGAATACGGTATATTCGTGGAGCTCATGCCCAATCTTGCAGGACTTGCCGAGCCTCGTGCGGGTGTCAGGGAGGGACAGCACGCCGGAGTATACATAAAAGCACTGATACCCGAAAAAATGAAGGTCAAGCTTATACTCGTGGATGTATTTGATGATGATTCTCCCCTGCCGCCCATAAAGTATTTCACCGCCGGCGACCATATCGACAGATGGACATATTCTACGAGCTGTTCCGAAAAGACGATAGAAACTCAGTTTCAATAAACAGTGACTGCCCGGGGTTGCCTTGTGATACAGACAGAAAAGCAGCGGAGAGAATGCTTATATAGCGATCTCCCCGCTGCTTTATGCTTGTATGAAATTTATCGATCAAGTAAAGCTTAATATCACCAGTATGAGGATGATAGTGACGGCTATAACAAGAAAAGCCTTCTTCTTGTATTTGTCGGCATCCTGTTCGGTGTTTTTTGATTCAAGCTCTGCCATCTCGCTGCGTCTTTTGAATTCGGCGGTCTTTTTCTCGATCTCAGTCATCTTGTTTTTATAGATCGTTTTGAGAGTTTTCAGATCATCGCCCGAAAGAAGTTCGGATGCGGTTTTATACAATCCGGTGAATTTTTTGTACCAGATGAGATTCGGAACGCTCTGACTGTCCCGTGCGATGAGATTGGAGTCGATCTTGGATGCTGCAAGCTCCATGAATGCAATTATCTCGGGAGCGATCATAATAACGGTATAATTCTCGATATATCCGCACAGTATCTTATTCGTGCGCATGAATCCGATAACTGGCTTATATCCTTCTATAACCGTAAGGCGGTTTATGAATTCATTGACAGAGCCTTTTCTCGTGATATCGGTAAGAACAGTCCTGCAATAATCACATCTGATCCCGTTGACAGGAAGAGGAGCTCCGCAGGCAGGGCATTTCATAGCACCGCCGTCGTGATCGTCGCTTTCTGTCCATTTTGCCATGAGCGCCATAAGTTCTTCGGTCTTCTCACGGATCATCCTGTCCTGTATACTGAGATCCATGTCGCGCCTGCGGGTGTCCGGATCCATGATAAGACCTGCATCCATCTTTGCCTTTTCGGAAAGATAAAGAAACTCCAGCGGATCATTGGCATCTATCCGGCCGTCTTTATCATCTCTTTTCGACGGAGGACGCTTATCGGAATAAGCGCGGCTGACCAGGATCCCTGCTGTCAGCAGAAGGAAAAACATTATCCTGATATAAGCATACATTAAAGACACCCCCATTTTCTCTTACCTTGATATTATTATATCAATATAAACAGATGATGTCAATTAACACCGGATTAAACGAGCCTTAAATTTCGTTAAGAAATTAACAGTTATTTCAGGCTGCTCTGCAGCATCGGATCAGCCGATGATATGGACAGTATATAGTCCTCGCTTTCCTTTACTGCACTGAGCAGGGATGTCGCCTGGTCGGGATAGTTCTCAGAAAGCGAACCTGTTGTTATAACGGGCTCCTCTGTGCCGGTCTCCTCATGTTCGGAAACGGTCTGTTCGGCAGCGGAGGATATGCGAGCACCGCACAGACATATCGCGGCATTTGTAAGTCCGTCCGATTCGGTATCGGAAATACGGAAAAGTCTGCGGTCGTTTCTGGGATTGGAAGAATATATCATCCTGAAGACCTTATATACGCACAGCAGCAGATAATCCGACACGGATCTCAATATAAGATCATTCCCGGTCTTTCCTGCAAGCTCAGTTAGAAGATCTACGGAATCGTACAGTATCTTCTTTGTGCGTGATGACTGTTTTTCCCGCTGCGGCTGTACACCTGCGGGCTGTATCATCTTTCCGCCCGGTTCGGGAGATCTTCCGAGAAGATAATCACAGGAAACATTATAATAATCGGCTGCCTTGACGATAAAGTCAAGACCGCATTCTCTTATACCCTTTTCATAGTGTGACAGCAGTGCCTGCGACACACCAAGGTCGGCAGCCGCTTGTTTTTGACTAATATTCCGTTCTTTCCGCAAAAGGGATATGATCCTGGAAAATTCGGAATTCATTCTGCCGCCTCCTTTTAAACGTTCTGTAATAATTTTTGTAAATTATACAGCCATACACTAAAATTATATATTATACGACACGATTTGTAAAGTTTTTTTGACGAAAAAGGTCTGCAAAAATATGTAAATTTTTTGTTAATGCTCTGACAAATTATATACTGTAAAATTAAAAACGAATACCTCTGCAAAAATGACGTTATTATTGTACAAAACACCAAATATCAAATTGCCGCATTCCGCTTTGCTTGACAGAACAAGATATTGCTGATATAATTTTATTATCGGTTTAGTATATATCTGAATTTTATCGGTCAATTTTATTCATTTTCTCACTCAGTACAATATTATTCAAAAACAGTATGCCGCGTTCAGGTGCGGCAACGGACAATGAAAAGGATCTGATATTATATGAAAAAATTCAATATGGATTCGCTTTATTCCGCATTTTCGGACAATAATGCTATAGATCCGCGTTATTATGAAAAATACAACGTAAAAAGAGGACTCAGAAATTCCGACGGCACAGGTGTCCTTGCCGGAGTTACCAATATATGCAATGTCCACGGATATGTGATAAACGAAGGTGAAAAGCAGCCCTGTGAGGGAGCACTGATATTCCGCGGGTACAATATACGCGAACTTATCGGAAGAGCAGTCGCCGAGGATAGATTCGGCTATGAGGAGGTCGCATTCCTTCTTCTGACCGGCAAGCTGCCCACAAAAAGCGAACTCGAAGATTTTACTATGCTGCTCTGTGAGAACCGCCCGCTGCCCCGTTCGTTCTTTGAGGATATGATACTCAAAGCGCCTTCCCGCGATATAATGAACAAAATGGCGCGTTCTACGCTCGCGCTTTATTCATATGACGATTCTCCAGAGGAAAAGACAGCAAAGCACGAGATAGATACTGCGATATCCCTTATAGCAAAAATGCCTGTTATAATGGTGTCTGCATATGAGGTAAAGCGCCGTTTTTACTGCAACGATTCATTGATAATGCATCCGCTTATCGAGGGGCAGTCTGCTGCGGAGAACATCCTTTCCACTCTGCGCCCCGACAGAAAATTCACACGCGATGAAGCAAAACTCCTTGACCTAATGCTCATGCTCCACGCAGAGCACGGCGGCGGAAACAATTCGACCTTCACCTGCCGCGTTGTGACATCCTCTGGAACAGATCCCTATTCGGCATATGCTGCCGCTATAGGCTCGCTGAAGGGTCCGCGTCACGGCGGTGCGAACCACAAGGTCATCGAGATGCACAAATGCATAATGGAAAATGTCAGCAACTGGGAAAACGAAGACGAGATTGCTGATTTCCTTCGCAAGATACTCCGCAAGGAAGCGGGCGACCGCAGCGGTCTTATCTACGGTATGGGTCATGCGGTATATACCCTGTCCGATCCGAGAGCGGTGATCCTCAAGGAATACGCTCGTTCCATGGCAGAAGATACCGAGTTTGAGAAAGAGTTCCATCTGCTTGAAGCGATAGAAAGGCTCACTCCGAAGGTATATGCCGAGATCAAGGGCGACAGCAAGGTAATGTGCGCAAATGTGGATATGTACAGCGGTTTTGTTTACAAAATGCTTGGCATCCCCGAGGATCTGTTCACTCCCCTGTTCGCTGTATCGAGAATGGCAGGCTGGTGTGCACACCGCTTTGAAGAGATCAATTCCGGAAAACGTATAATCCGTCCCGCATACAAGTCGATCTCAAAGGAAAAGGAGTATATCCCCCTTGATATGAGAGAGGACTAATCCCTCTTCACATTATATAACAGCTAAAGGCGGCTGACCACTGAGGTACAGCCGCCTTTTTGATTTTAAAGGGCATTTTTGTCCTGTTCCGTATTGGGATAAAGCTCGCTGCGCAGACTGCACAGTATCTTCTTTTCTCTCCGTGATACCTGCACCTGTGTCATATCTAGCTGCTTTGCAGTCTCCGACTGGGTCATATCCTTATAGTATCTGAGATAGATGAGCCTTCTGTCATTTGCCGGAAGCATATCCATAGCCTGTATGAGCGAAAGTTTGTCTGTCATTTCTTCATCCGGAGAAGGACAGGCGATATCGTTCTGACTGTCATCGTCATCATCGGAGCTTTTTGTAAGAGACACTACAGACTGCACTGCATTAAGTGCCTCTGCAACATCTTCCGCAGGCACACCGAGTATTTCCGCAAGCTCCGAAAGCTGCGGCTCGCGGCCGTTTGCAAGGATAAACCTGTCGCGTTCCCTTCCCGCACGCAGAGAAAGCTCCTTTATACTGCGGCTCACCTTCAGCAGTCCGCCGTCACGGAAAAGACGTTTTATCTCTCCGATTATGACAGGTACGGCATATGTTGAAAAACATACTCCCCTGCTGCTGTCGAATGCCGATGATGCCTTCACGAGCCCGACGCATCCCGCACTGAAAAGCTCCTCGTATTCGATCCCTTTGCCTCGGAATCTGTTGGCGCACAGATGTACGAGCCCGAGATTCTTCTTTGTGAGCTCGTCCCGCTGAGCACGTTCATTGCTCTGTTCTTTCATTTGCGTTATCCGAACCGTTTCTTTCACATCCTGCCTGACGATATGTGCGCGGCAGTATCCTTTTTTTCATTACGACACAGGTGCCTTTTCCCGGACCGCCCGTGACCCTTACGCTGTCCATAAAGCTCTCCATGACTGCAAATCCAAGACCTGCGCGTTCTTCGTCGGGTGCTGTGGTGAACAGCGGTTCCATAGCTTTTTTGATATCCTGTATACCGCATCCGCTGTCCTTTATCTTTATGTAGAAGATACTCCCCTTCAGGATGCGGCAGGTCATCTCGATCTTTCCTATATCGTCCTTATAGGCATGAACGATACAGTTGGTCACCGCCTCGGAGACCGCTGTCTTGATGTCTATTATCTCTGCTGCCGACGGATCAAGCTGCGAGGCAACTACCGCTGCGGTCATTCTTGCCATAGCTTCATTGCAGCTTTTTGCAGGAAAAACGATCCTTATTTCATTTTCAATTTCCATTTCTGTGTTCACGTCCTTTTATAGTTTCAGAATATAGTTGCGAGAAGATCTATCCCCGCGAGCTTCATAACTTTTTTTATGGCGGGCGGCGCATTCCTTATAATAAGTCTTCCGCCGAGCTCTTTGAGCAGCTTGTACCGACCCATCACAAGTCCGATCCCGGAGCTGTCCATGAAAGATACCTCCGAGAAATCGAGTACGAGCTCCTCGGGGTGATTCTTTTCAAGTGCATTGTCGATCTCGTTTCTTATCGGCCCTGCATTGTGGTGATCTATCTCGCCGCTCAGATATGCGGTGATCTTTCCGTCCGTGATCTCTGTTTTAACACTCATTTCTATTGTCCTTCCTTTACGGTTATTAATAGAATAATACCACACCTGTACTGTCATATTCTGTCATTATGATGCAGCTGTCTTTGCATAAAAAATAATATAAATTACCTTTGTAAAAGGTTGACAAATCACAGCAAATATAATATAATGTTATTGTGCAATATATTCTCTTGCCGATCTGTACTATTTTTCTATACAAGGTGGTATATCTATGAATTTTATCAGAATATCAGCAATAAACAAAGGTCTTGCAGATAACAGAGCTGATTATATCTCAAGATCGGAGGATAATTATTATTCTCAGCTCAGATTTTCGGCAGAACAGATAATAATCAAGAAAGACACTCATCCGCTGGTGCTTATTTCCGGACCGTCGGGCTCCGGCAAGACCACCTCGGCTCTCAAGATAGCAAATATTATCAGTAACAGCGGCACCAAGGTACATACCCTTTCGATGGATAATTATTTTCTCCCGTATGATTCGGGCGATCTTCCTGTAGATGAAAACGGCAATACAGACCTTGAATCTCCGTACAGACTGGATATAAAGCTCTTCGGAGAGCATCTGAAAAAGCTGTCCGCCTGTGAACCGATCGACATCCCGATCTTTGATTTTGCCTCACAGCTGCGAAAGGGATCGGTCAGGATGTGCAGGAGCGAGAACGAGATCGTTATAATCGAAGGAATACACGCTCTCAATCCGGAAGTGACCGGCAGCGGAACAGATGATTTCACAACAAGGATATATGTCAGTGTCAGAACACGTATAACTTCTGCCGACCAGACTGTGCTGCATCCCCGTCTTATAAGGCTGATGAGAAGGCTTTGCCGCGACAAGCTCTTCAGAGGAAGACAATTCGAGGATATCTTCGATATGTTTGAAAGCGTTTCCCGCGGCGAGGAGCTGTATATAATGCCGCACAAGCAGCGTGCCACTATAAATATAGACACATTCATGGCATATGAAGCATCCGTATATACCGGATTTCTGCGTGAGGATCTTGCTCTCGAAAAGAGCAGGCTTGAAAAGATCGAAAACTACGGGCTTATAATGAAATTCATGAATGAGCTGCATCCAATACGCAGCGACGGCATACCGGATGATTCACTGATAAGAGAATTTGTAGGCGGAAGCAGTCTGCAATATTGATCCTTATATTACGATCAAGGAATAAGGGAGTGAAGGAAATGACATCGGAGCTTACTATTCTTGTCACTGACGGCGGCGAGAGCATAGTTCGGCTGAAATATGGCTTTGCATCTGTCTGTCCCGTCCGCGGAACGCTGAAGCTCGAGCTTGAGGATTTCCTTGCTCTGAAAGATAAGCTGCGCGGAAACAGGGATTATCTGAATATCGCGCATTTACTGTTCGCTCTTCTGAACAGATCTGAAATAGCAGATAAAATGAGCGATGATACTTACAGAGAGCTGCATATGCTCTATATGGTATACAAAGGTCTGCAAAATGAGCATTATCGTCTCAAACGGCAGCAGCTGCTCCGTGAACGGCAAAGCGATTATATGCTGATATCCGCATACAGGATCGTTGATATCCTGAAAAAGAGCTCGTTCATTATGCTTGACAGCAGCGATTATCGCACAATGAAAAAATACCTGCTCTCGCATATGCCCGATAAAAGCGAACTGAAGGAATATCCGCAGGAACTGCTCAACAAGATACGTCCGTTTTTTGCTTTGCTGAAAATACTGATCGAGCTTTCACCCGAGGATGACGACAAATTGTTCATAGAGTATATCATGCATAATATATACGGTGAAAAATAAAAAAAGCTCACGATCCTTATCCGCTGCGGAAAAGGTCGTGAGCTTTTTTTCGTATTATTCAGTTTTTCATGCCGTTGAATATCTCATCGGCAGTGTGCCAGCCAAGCACCGCACATTTCACCCGTGCGGGCATATGAGAAACATCCGCGAGCACGGCAGCCTCCTCCAGCTCCTCGCGCTCGGCATCCGTTATAGTACCCTTTATCATCCTCATGAATATATCTCCGAGATGACGGGCTTCTTCAACGGTCTTTCCGATGATGAGATCAAGCATTATATCAGCCGATGCCTGTGATATCGCACATCCGTCTCCTGTATAGGCACCGTCCTTGATGATCCCGTCCTCTATCTTCAGACTCAGGACGATATCGTCTCCGCATGAGGGGTTCACTCCCTCAAGACTGAAATTTGCGTCATCGATATTATGCTTATGGACAGGATTCATATTATGATCTGTAAGTATTTCATTATAAAATGTATTATTCTCCATATCCCATTCTCTCCCTGACACTTTTCAGACTTTCGATAAATCTGTCTATCTCGTCGAACGTATTGTAGAACGAAAGACTGATCCTCATTGATGACATCACTCCGATATATTTGTGGAGCGGCTGTGCACAGTGATGCCCCGCACGAGCGTCGATGCCGTCTGTGCTGAGTATCTGAGAAATATCATGCGGGTGGACATCATCTATCTTGAAAGTAATTATACCGTTGTGCTCCTCTGCCGTTTCACCGCCGATGACCGTAACATGAGGGATATCTGCCATTTTTTCGAGTGCGCGGCGTGTGAGAGCGAGCTCACGCTCTTCGATAAGATCAAAGCCCAGCGAATCAACATAATCGATCGCGGCAGCAAGACCGACAGCGCCGCTTGCATTGACAGTTCCCGCCTCAAATTTATGAGGGACTTCGGCATATGTCGCTCCGCAGAGCGTTACATATTCGATCATCTCTCCGCCGCTCAGAAACGGCGGCATTGCTTCGAGCAGATCCTTTTTAGCCCAGAGAACGCCGATACCCATAGGCGCATATATCTTATGTCCCGAGAAAGCAAGGAAATCCACGCCGAGCTCTTTGACGTTTATTCTGATATGCGGAACCGACTGCGCACCGTCGCATACGAATTTTGCTCCGTATTCATGGGCGATAGATGCAAATTCCTTTATCGGGTTTATTCTGCCGAACACATTTGATATCTGCGCCATGCATACGAGCTTTGTATTGCTGTTGATGATCGACCTCAGCGTATCGGCGCTGTAAAGACCGTTCTTTTCACAGTAAAAATATACTACCTTCGCGCCGACAGCCTTTGCAGCATCCTGCCACGGGAGCATATCCGAATGATGCTCGGATATTGCAACTATTATCTCATCATTTTCATGAAGAAATGTCCTTGCATAGCTGTAAGCAACAAGATTAAGGCTCTCGGTAGCATTTCGGGTAAATACTATCTCGGACGGATCCTCAGCGCCTATGAGCTTTGTTGCCTTTGTCCTTGCATTTTCATAGGCTTCTGTTGCCCTGAGGCTCAGGGCATAGAGCCCACGCATCGGATTGGCATTATCCGCCTTGTAGTAATCGGCGACAGCATCTATCACGCACTGCGGCTTCTGTGTTGTTGCGGCATTATCAAGATAAGCCTCGCTGCTCCCGCAGATCAGCGGGAATTGTTCTCTTATCTCTTGTTCTTCCCGAGTCATTCCATGACCAAACCTTTCATAAGATAAAATACGCTTTGTTTACTGTCGGCAGACCTGTTATTCTTCGATATAGACAAGCTCATCAAGAACACTCTTACGGGTCTCTTCATCGGGGATGAGCTTTGCAGCAGCAGCTATACGCGCATCCGCAAGCAGCTTGTATACTTCCTTTTCGGGAAGTCCGCGCGAATTCATATAGAACAGCTGTTCATCGTTTAACTTTCCGATGGTCGCTCCGTGTTCACCCTCGACATCCTCTTCGTGGCAAAGTATTATCGGGATTGAACGGTTGACGACGGTCTCATCCATAAGAAGGACATCTTCCTTTTCAGCGCCCTTGCTCCCGGATGAGCCCTCCTTGAAATCTATCGTTCCTCTGAATACCTTTTCGGCTTTTCCGTAAAGCACACCGTTCGATAT
>JAILFE010000070.1 GCA_024697725.1 Oscillospiraceae bacterium | reverse complement strand
TAATAATGACCTATAGAATAGTTATGAACGAAGACAGAATAGTCATTATTGCAGGCTTATCATCCTTAGAACGCTCCGGAGAGGCAGATCTGAATTTCTGACCCCTTTTATATCGGTGTGCGTATATGCCCCTGATCGTCTGATCGGGGGCTTTTTTGCGCCCTGATGAGCCTGCCTCAGAGAGTTAAAAGGGAGTGATCTTTATGAGTAATATAGAAAATTACAGAAAGTATTTCACCAAAGAATATCTTATGGGGCCTAATTCTTTCAGGCTCCTGGAGGAGCTTATCCGCAGGCGCCCGGATGATGTGCGCTTTGACAGGACGCTCGATCTTGGCTGCGGTTACGGGCTGACTTCCATGTTCATCGCAAATGAGACGGGTGCGGGGAGCGTATATGCCTTTGACCTGTGGGTAGACGCGAGCGAGAATTATTCCCGCATAAAGGAAAATAACCTTGAGGACAAGATAATACCCATACACGGCGATGCTATGGATATGCCTTTTGCGAGGGAGTATTTCGACAGCATAGTAAGCGTGGATTCATATCATTACTTCGGCTGTAAGGAGGGCGTTTTTGCAGAGAAGATACTGCCTTTCGTGAAGAAAGGCGGCTATGTGATGATAGCGATGCCCGGCATAAAGGAAGGACCCGAAGGCGAGCTGAAAGAGCTGTTCAATGAATGGGCAGAGGGCGACGATTCGCAGCTTTTCAAGACACCCGCGTGGTGGGAAGCACTCATGAAAAAGGAGTGCGGCGATCTCTGCGAGGTGAGTGTCATGGAAGCCGATTGTTTCGACATTGCCTGGAAGGAATGGTTCGATTCGGAGCATGAGTTCGGTATCCGTGACAAGGAATATCTCGGAAAGGGACTTGACAGGATACTGGATTTTGTTCTTGTATATGTAAAAAGAGTATGAGCGCGGCTTTGCAGGACTGTGATCCTGCGGACTGCCCGAAAATACGGAGGAAAATAAAGATAAAATGAGATCAGATATTATACCACCCATGTATGAAGCATACAGCGCAGAATATCCCGGTCTGACGCTTTGCCGTGTGGCATTGCAGGAAAAGGGTCTGTACCATGTCATAGACGGTACGGGCTCGCATATGGCGCAGGTCTCGGGAAAATTCAGATATGAAGTAAAGACGGTCTCCGACTTTCCCGCAGTTGGGGACTACGTAATGGCGGATACGAGCGGCGACAGGGCTGTGATACACGCAGTCCTCCCCAGAAAGAGCGTGTTTGTCCGCAAGGCTGCGGGAGATACGAAAACAGAACAGGTGGTCGCTGCGAATATAGATACTCTGTTCCTGTGTATGTCGCTCAACAATGATTTCAACCTGAGAAGGCTGGAGAGATATCTTGCTGCCGCATGGGAAAGCGGAGCGACACCCGTAGTGCTGCTGACAAAGGCAGACCTGTGCGAAGACACGCAGTCTAAGATCGCGCAGGCGGAAGGTTCGGCGGTGGGGGTCGATATAATAAAGACCTCGGTGATCGGAGAAGACGGCTACAGTCAGGTCGAGCCTTATCTCAGACCGGGAAAGACACTTGCTTTTGTCGGGTCTTCCGGCGTGGGGAAATCCACTTTGATAAATCATCTGCTCGGTGAGGAAAGGCTTGATACGAACGGGCTGAGAAACGACGACAAGGGCAGACATACCACCACTCACCGTGAACTGATGATACTTCCCTGCGGCGCAGCGGTGATAGATACTCCGGGTATGCGCGAGCTTGGTATGTGGGACAGCGGCGAGGGGCTTTCGGCGGCATTTGAGGACATCGAAGAGCTCGCTGCAAGGTGCAGATTCAAGGACTGTTCCCATACCTCCGAGCCCGGATGTGCGGTGCGCGCGGCGATAGAGAGCGGAGAGCTTTCCGAAGAACGTCTGATATCCTATGAAAGGCTGAAGATCGAAAATTCCTATGCCGATGATGCCGAGGGATATCTCGCTGCGAAAAAGGAGAAATTCAAGGCGATAGCGAAGTACAATAAATCAAGCAGGAAGACCACATGGTAGGCGGATATCACGGAGGAGATACAATGTACGAACAGCATGAGAAATATATAAAAAGATGCTTTGAGCTGGCGATAAGCGCAGGAAAAAAGGGCTATGATACCTTTGGCGCGGTGCTGGTCAGCAATGGCGAAATAATTGCCGAGGCTGAAAACACCTCGGACTATGAAAAGGGCATATTCGGCCATGGGGAGTTCAACCTTGTGCATAAGGCCGCAAATCATTTTCCCGACAAGGTCTTCGAGGAAGCTGTGTTCTACACAAGCTGTGCACCCTGTGTGCGCTGCCTTATGGCGATAGCTTCGCTGGGGATACATACCATAGTGTACGGTGTGTCTTACAAGAGTTTTCAGAAGCTGCTGCCCTTTGAGGAGGAAGTGCCCGACTATGAGGGGATACTGGCAAAAATGGGCGTGTCAGTGAAGCTGACAGGTCCCGTACTGGAGGACGAGGGTATGCATACCTTTGAATACTGGGGCGGCGAGTATCGTCCTCTGGAGGAGCTTATCGCCGAAATGGACGAAGTGAAAAAGGCAGACAGTCAGCCGGAGAGACATCCTGCTGACACATAAGGAGATGCTATGAGCGGATTAAGATACATCACACTGAGGGAAAGACCCGACCTTAAACCTGTTGCCGCAAAGTGGTTCAATTCAAAATGGGGCGCACCCGAGGAAGCATATCTTGAATGTATGGATAACTACCTCTCGGGAAAGACGGAATACGGCTGGTATCTCTGCCTTTCGGGGGAGCGGATAGTCGGCGGTCTTGGCGTCATCGACAATGATTTCCACGACAGAAAAGACCTTTCGCCCAATGTATGTGCGGTCTATACCGAGGAGGACTGCCGCGGCAGGGGAGTGGCAGGACATCTTCTCGGTATGGTGACGGAGGATATGAGGAGCAGGGGGATATCCCCCCTGTACCTTGTTACCGACCATATCGGTTTTTACGAGCGATACGGCTGGGAGTTCTTCTGTATGGCGCAGGGAGACGGCGAGGAGCATAAAACGAGAGTGTATATACACAGATAAAACAAAGACAGGGCAGTTACAACCCGAACCGCCATTGCCTTTTCTGTGAAACAGCGGTTGACAGTGCAGATATTATAGGGTATAATAATAGCGATCCGACTGATAAAATCCATACAAGCTGCGGTCAGAAAGCCCGGAGCTTGTATAAATCTCAAGGCGGATCGCTATTGTTCATCCGGGCTGTTCCCGTACAGCTGAATAGTATTCGACCAAAAGGGTGAAGCTTTATGAAAAAGATATATATGTTTGAACCTTTCTTCTTCCTGTTTTTCGGGATATTCCATCTGCACAGGATATGGGGGCTTATCGACAGGGAGTCCTATGCAAGGTTCTGGCTGGGCACTATGGAAAACAAAGGGATGTTTTACTTTGCCCTGATGGGTGTGTTGTCGGCGCTCTGTATCCTCGGTATAGTCACTTTTTTCAGAGATCTGCACCGCAATTTCTGGTGGCGGTGGATATACCTCTGCGGAGGCTCGTATCTGCTTTTCGATCTGTTTGCTATCGCTGCGGGTCTTGAATTCTGGCACGAACTGCTTATAGCGATGTTTGACGTGAATGCCTGGTACTGGGATCTGCTCTGGGGCGGATTTATTGCTCTTGGTGCCGTGGTGTCTGTGCTGGGGGCAGTTCTGCTGAGGAAATACTTAAGGAAAGAAAGCTGAAATTTCAGGAGTGATGGTCATTAACACAAATATGGGTCACGGAACAGGTGAATAATATGCTGTTCTGCAAAACAAACACTGTCTGACAGCGGAGGTGCTCAAATTGAAAATATTGCTTTTTCTCGCCAATGGCTTTGAAACAATGGAAGCAAGCGTCTTTATTGATATAACGGGCTGGGCGGGCATCGAGGTCACGACCTGCGCCAAAAAGCGGCGCAGACCCTGAAGTCTGCGCCGCTTTGATCATTCAAGTAAAGTTATATGCAAGCTCATTCCACATCACAGTTGTCGATAGAGATATTGAAGCCGACGCCCATTTTTGCATGGATAAGATCAAGCACTTTTTTTGGTATGGTAACATTATCAAGCGCTATGTTCAGTCCGTCTGACGCCTGTCCGACCTCCAGCATATCCTCTATGCCCTCACGGGTAACGGTAACGTTATCGAAGCTGACATTGCAGCCGTCTCCGAGCTTGGACATTATCATCGATACGGCAAAGCTCGTGAGCGTGCAGTTATCAAAGCTGATGCTGCATCCGTCCGTACAGGGACCAATCAGGAGCTTGCCGCCGGGACAGCCGCTGCGGACAGTCATGTTATCACAGCACAGACGGCACCCGTCCCCCATTTTTGAAAGCAGTGATGCAAAGCCTTCCTCGTCAAATTCACGCGAGTCGATATTGATGTTTGCCGTGCCGCTGTCA
>JAILFE010000029.1 GCA_024697725.1 Oscillospiraceae bacterium | reverse complement strand
GAGGAATTTGCTCCTGTTGACGGTAAAATACTGCTGCTGCAGCCAGAAAAGGATATATTCTCCAAAGAGGATCAGCACAGGCTTGAAAGGCTGCTGCCGAATGCTGAGGTACACACTATGCGCGGCGGGCATCTGTCGTTCATAGCGTGTGCGGATGAGTATATTGCTTTGATAAGTGAATTTCTGAGAAAGATATAAAGGGGAACACTATGAAATACACGGGACTTCCATCTGTTATGTGGATAGCATATAAAAACATATTCAGGGATCACCTTATATCAGATCTCAAATTTTCGCATGATAAGGCAAGTAGTATTACAAAAAGGGCTGCATCAGAATACAGGATCATTATAGAAAAGCTTCCGGAATTTGAAAAGGAAGATCATTTTGTGACTAATATCGTTAATTGTGCCATGCTTGTGGCATTTCTTAAATGTATGGACAGAAGACCGACTGTCGAGGAGCTTACTGTATTCTATGAGAATGCCATGAAGAGCAGCTTTATGACAAGAACGTTCTGCAAAATGGGCGGCAGGAGCAAATTCACGGATAAGGATATAGCAGGACAGAAGGCTACTGCCGCACTGCGCGCAGGCGACCGCAACCCTTATTCATGGAACATGGACTATATCCCGTATGAAGACAACAGTGGATATGAGGCGAGATTTTATACCTGTGGGATATGTGCTCTTATGAAAGAATACGGCTTTTACGATCTTGTACCCGCAATGTGCCATCTTGATTATACAATGAGCGAGCTTGGCGGAGCATCGGTATTTGTAAGAGAATATACCCTTGCATCGGGAGGACCTTACTGCGACTGCGGATACAAGAAGAAATGCAGATAACATATGACTATGTGATTCGGAAAGGAAATATATGTATAAGACAACAGTAAAGATAGACGGTATGGCTTGCAGTATGTGCGAGAGCCATGTGAACGATGCATTTCGCAGCAAGCTCAATGTAAAGAAAGTGACATCGTCTCACAAAAAGGGTGAATCGGTGATTATAAGTGATACCGAGATCACATCAGAACAGCTTGAAAAAGCTCTTGACGGGAGCGGATACAGGATCCTTGGTTCAGAATGTGTGCCATATGAGAAAAAAGGGACTTTTTTCAAAGTGGTAGATCGGTAAAATGGAGGAAATGAAATGAAAATACTTGTTTACGGCTGCGGAGTGATCGGTTCTATGCTTGTACATACACTGTGCAGGGCGGGAAATGAAGTTACCGTAGTGTCCAAAGGCGCATGGGGTGATGTTCTGAAAGAGGACGGACTTCATATATATCATCAGTTCCAGCATAAATATACAACAGATCATCCGAAAGTTGAAAGTGCACTTCCTGATGAACATTTTGATATAGCATTTTCTGTAATGCAGGGGATACAGCAGAAAAATGTTCTGCCAGAGCTTGCTAAGGCTGATGTTCCGGTAGTAGTGTTGGTAGGAAATAATCTCAACGCCGCGGAAACTGAAAATCAGCTTCTGGAGCTTTCAGACAGTCCGAAGTCAGTGCTGTTCGGATTTCAGGGGACAGCAGGACTGCGTGGGGAGCGAAGTGTAAACTGTCTGCATATCGGAAAAGGTTCGATGACTGTGGGCGGTCTGCACAGAGAATTAACAGCAGATGAGAAAGCTCTCCTTGATCGAGCGTTTTATAGTACAGGATATAAACTTGCC
Organism: Oscillospiraceae bacterium; assembly: GCA_024697725.1. Lineage (GTDB taxonomy): Bacteria > Bacillota > Clostridia > Oscillospirales > Ruminococcaceae > RGIG4694. The sequence goes on along the minus strand of JAILFE010000029.1, from coordinate 702 downwards.
TTTGAAGATGATATGGAGGGCTGGCTCTGGTGTCATGCGGCTTTTATTCTCCCGATAGTGTATGAAAGCTATAAATGCGGGTGTGATCTGAGGAAAGCATCATCTAAGGAAATAACTTCGATGCTGAATGCTGCTGAGGAAGCATATGGACTTATAGAACATTCAGGTAAAAAGATACGTCCGAAAGGTGATGAGTTGCTGTTCAAAAGCAAGCTAAAAATGTCAGCTATGAAAGCGATGTTCTATGTGATAAGCAAAACGAAGATCGGTGAGCTTGCAGCAACAGATCACTGCCGTAATGCAGTCCCGGAAATGGAATGGCTGGATCTGGAGTTTGAAAAGCTGCGCAGAGATAGTGCGTTCCATATGCCTGAATGGGAAGCCCTGAGAAATTCAATGCCCGATTGGGAAGCTGTTCACGAAATATATGATGGCAACAGGAAGAAAGAAGTAACGAGATCTGATAATACTATTTTAAAGATAGCCGCTGCGATATTTGCGATAGGCGGTATGGTATTAGTCATCAGAAAAATGAAGAAAAAATTTTGAAAAGCACTTAAGTATCTTACAGCATATTTGTCTTGATGAAAGATGCATATCGAATTGAGGGTTGATGATGTTTGATAAGCGGCTGACTCAGCTATGCCCTGAAAGTAAAAAATATATAGTCGGAAATATTGTTTTACAGTGGGTGGAACTTTT
>JAILFE010000014.1 GCA_024697725.1 Oscillospiraceae bacterium | reverse complement strand
CTCGATACGCTTTCTGATCTGCTGGCTCTCGTAGAAGTAGCCCAGCGTTTTCGCTCTTGCAAACTTCGCCCTCGGATTGCGTTCTTTCTGCTCCGCAAGCATAAATTTCAGGTCTATTTTGTGGTCGGGATTGTAGTCCACCAATATACCGAAATCTGCACACTTTGCAAGGAAATCCTCAAAGTCCTCACTGACCTTGATAACCTCGTCGATGGTTCTTTTAAGCTGTTCCTTCCACGACAAGTTCTGCTTATCAAGCTCCCATTCCCAATGGCTTTTACCTTTTGAAAGATGCGGATTCTCGATGATAGAGAGTCCGTGTTTCCTGCAAAGTTCGTCGTAAATCGTGCGGAGTTTGCTTTACGCTCGGTCGGGTATCTTGCCTTGATTATGCTCGATCTCAAAGGTCTTGCCCGTGTAGAAATTCACATTGTTCACGATGATGTGATTATGCACATGGGAGTGGTCTACATGGACGGGTAAAACATATTGATACTCATCATTGAAAAGCGCCTTGCAAAGCTCATGTCCGATAAGCAATGCCCGTTCGGGAGTAACCTCACCGGGGGCAAAGCTCTGAATTATGTGCTGGCATTCGCTTCGGCTTCGCCCTGTGCCGACTGACTGCCTGATGTTTCTGAACTGTTCTGATGCTCCACATGGAGCAGATACGCACAGGTTGCTAACAACATATTTGCCGTCTGCGGTTTTGTCTGGGTTGCAGATATAAGCAATTGCACCGTATGTTCCCGTGTGGATCGTATGGATACGAGTAACTGCCAAACTTCTTCTAAACTCGCTTTCATATCGGCAATATCTTCATCATAGAGCTTGCCGCCTTTATTCACTCTATGGGCTACCTGATTGAATGAATTTGATATGGAAGATATGTACCTCGCTATCTGCTTTATGTCCTCGGTATCTTCTTCCACATTCATCACGGTGAGTGCGGAATATCTGCAAAAATCGCCCCTGCTTTTGAACGATGTTTCAGCATATCGGCGGTTGATCGCTTCAAGTTCCATGTCGTTCACTCTGAATGTTATCAGGTGCTTTCGGACTTCGCTCAGCTCGGTGTCCTGCGGTGGGGATTCGCCTTCGGTGGTTTCGGGCGGTTCTGTGAAGTCAACCTCGCCCGATTCGGTTACTTCCAACATAGGAACAGGCTCGGCAGCGGTGACTTCTGCGGTATCCGTTTCAGAATTATCTGACAGCATATCTGCCTGCATTTCGTCTGCATAGGTGTGTGCAAGTTCCTCCGCAAGTTCCTCGACTTGCTTATGTTTGAACAGCTTTGCAAGGAAACCCTTTTCGGGCTTTTTTAATATTGACTTTGTGTCTCCTTTCTGTATCTCGGTCGGCTGTGCCGACCTCTCAGGGGCTTAGGGGTGCGGGTCTCCGGTGGAGACCTCTGCGAAGCAGAAGCACCGACCGAAGGCGAACCCATTCGCCTGAGACATTTTCCCCTGACAAGCCGTATAAAGTTTACGATTTTCCATAATCGTAATACTTTATACCGTGCTTGTGAAAATTGATCGGGCGTTTCACGCCCTCACTTGTATTTTGCCGTTCTACGGCTATTTTTCACGCTCCTGCGTGTTTGGAGCTATGCGACTTTTCTCTGTATCCGCACGGCTCTGAGGCTATTTTACCGGACTTCGGCGCAGTTATGATGCTGGGTGGGCGGCAGTCTGGTGAAACCTCCGTTCAGCTCTCCCTGAGCCGATTTTGAATGTCGATATACTTATCGTTACATTCAAATTTTTGCCCTGCCTGACCGCCCATGAAAATACCCTTCTACTTTACTACCGACGTTTTTGAGAAAATGCTCATGATTTTCTGAAAAGTTTACAGTTTGTTCATGACGGTTCTCCCTCTTGCATAGTTTCAACATGGGATTTCTGTTGATGATGACGGCGATTTTGATGGGAATTCTTCTCGGAATTGGGATTGATTTTTCGGAGATCGTATGATATAATAAATGGGTAAGTGTATACTAACCGATTGTACTTTAATTTGAAAGAAAGGTGTTCTTGACTATGGATAAAATAAAAGTTTCAATGGGTGCCGTTCCCGAAACGATGCTCCAAACGATGTATGCAAGGGCAAGGGAATCACAGAAGCCTAATGCTGTTATTCATGATGAGAAAGCGGTTGAGATCATACAGAAACTTGATTATGATTTTACGCTTGCTGATAAAGATGCACCCATGAGTAGTGGTGTGATTGCACGGACGATCATTCTTGACAGGCTTGTTTCCAAGTATTTTGATAAACACCAGAATGCTGTTGTAATAAATATCGCTTGCGGTCTTGATACACGATGCTATCGAAACGAAGGGAGATATGCACGATGGTACAACATTGATCTTCCCGATACGATAAATGTACGCAAGCAATTTTTGCAGGAGGAAGGTCCGGTCATATATCAAATTGCTGAGTCTGCGATGGATAGTTCTTGGGCAGAAAGAATAAATTATCATGGTGAGCCGGTGCTTGTTATCATTGAGGGTTTAACTATGTATCTGAGCGAATCAGATGTAAAGAAAATATTTGAGATCATAGATAACAAATTCACCCATGCTTATGTACTGGTAGAGACAATGAATCCTTTTATGGCGGCACATATCAAGGAAAAATCCATAGATAAAAGCAATGCTAAATTTAATTGGGGTATAAAAAACGGTAAAGAACTTGAAAAGTTGATTCCGCCTTTCAAATATGTCAGAGATTATTCTCTTGCTGGAGGTATGGCTGAATTTGTTTCGGCGTATAAAGTTTTATCTAAAATACCTGCGATTTCTAATATATCAAACAAGATAACAATACTGAAAAAGTGATTATCAGATAATAGATCTAAGCATCAGGCTTGTGAACTGACCCCAAAAAGTTAGACAAACTTTCAAGAGAAA
>JAILFE010000456.1 GCA_024697725.1 Oscillospiraceae bacterium | reverse complement strand
TTGCCGGGAGTTCCCCAGTTGTTCGTGTTGTTTCCGGAAGCTTTGAGCAGTATCCCCGAGCCGAATACGAGCTTTGTGTTTTTAAGTGTTATCACCGCATCGGTATTTGTGATATAGAACATGGGGCCGTCGGAGGTCGTGGTCAGCGTGCTCGAATACGCTGTGAAATTGCCTGTGCCGACCGCTGCATCTCCGGAAGTGGACTGATATATCATCACGCCGTCTTTGCCCGCGCCTGTGAGAGTGCATTTGTTCAGTGTGATGCTGTTCTTGCCTTCAACTACAGCTATCTGCGAGCCTGTTGCTTTTCCCGTGCAGTCCGAAGCGGTTATATCGCCCGTGGAGTATATGCACGGAGAACCGTCGCCGCTTGCATACAGCCTGCTTGATGCTGCCTTTATCGTTCCGCCGCCTCTGTCGGTCGCAAGCGGTGCGCAGTGAGCTCCGGACGTATTTATCGTGACATCTGATGCGATGACCGTTCCGCCGTAGGTGGCATCGAGACCTCTTGATGAATTGCCGTTTGTGTTGATCGTTGTGTCCGATACGGTGATCTTTGAATTCTCACCCGTAGCAAATACGGCATTTGCGCCTTCTGCATCCGTGATGATCTTTCCGCCGCTTATCGTGACGCTGCTTCCTTCCTGTGCGGCTACCGCAGCATTCAGCGCGTAGAAATTGCTGCTGTCTACGGAAGATGTGTCACCCTTTTTTGTGACCGTACAGCTGTTAAGTGTGATATTTCCGCCGTTCTTCGCAAGCACTGCGGACTTATCCTTTTCACTGACCGTTATATTTTCGGAACTGCAGCTTTTGGTTTTTCCGTCGGCTTCTTCCTTGCCGGAAAGCTCTGCAGAGCCTTTATCCCGATCCATTCTGCCGGGTTTTCCCTTACCTCCGCCGTTCATATCCATGATCTCGACCGCGGTGAGAGCATTGCTGTCGTCATACATCAGCATTATGATATCACCCTCGGCTATATCAGATACAGAGACCGTCTTGCCGTTTTTCTTTACCGATACACCGTCGGAGATCGTTACTGTGACTGTTTTTCCGCTTTCCGCAAGATCTGCGGACGGTATTTTTCCCATGTTATCTCCCGAAGGCATCGCGGGGGGATTTCCGTTCCCATTGCCGGAGGGCATTTCGGGAGGGGTGGTGTTTCCGTTCGGATCATAGCCATTGCCGGAGGGCATTTCGGGAGGGGTGGTGTTTCCGTTCGGATCATAGCCATTGCCGGAGGGCTTTTCGGGAGGGGTGGTGTTTCCGTTCGGATCAGCGCCATTGCCCGAAGGTTTCACGGGAGGGGTGCCTTTTCCGGTTTTCCCGAGAGCTACTGTTATCTTGTTCCCGCTGACAGCGGTGACTTTTCCGAGCTTCACATTCCGGGTCTGCTTCTTTCCTGTCTCTTCCTTAGAAGAGGAAGTGCTCTGCTCGGTATTATCCGCTGCCGAAACGCTTACGGCTGACATTGAAGATACCGACATTGCAATTGCACATATGAATGCAGCTGTTCTTATGATGTTTTTCATGGTTGAGACCATCCTTTCTTTATGTTATGTACCAATGATAACATGGGTTTCTTAAAATAATCTTAAAGAAAGAAAAAAATCAGCCATTAGCACCTGCTAAAAGAATAAAGAAGAAACAAAAAACAAGGTATCGGCCTGTGCCCGATACCTTGATCATTCATTATTCGTTATTCTTTATTCTTTCTTCTTTTTTATTTATTTCGGCTGTATGCCAGGTAAATGTGAATGTGGTCGTTCCGTCCGCAGATGACGAAGCGGTAAGAGTTCCTTTGTGATTTTCTGCGATAGTCTTTGCGATGGACAGCCCCAGACCGAAACCGCCCGTTTCTCCGGTGCGGGATTTGTCGATCCTGTAAAAACGGTCGAACAGCCGTGAGAGCTCCTCCGGAGGTATATATTCGCCTTTGTTTGTCACCGAAAGGATATCTTTGTTCTTTTTGCGGAAAAGCTTTACCGAAACATCACCGCCGCTCACCGAATGTGATATGGCGTTATCGATAAGTATATTGGCAAGGCGTATTATCATCTCCTTGTCGCCTTTGCATATGATATCGGGCTCTATATCGGTCAGGAGGGTATGTCCTTTTTCAAATGCGAGCGCCTCAACCGCAAGGCAGACCCCCTCTATCGCTTCGGAAACATTGAATTCCGTCATCAGCATTTCTGCTTCCGCTCTGTCATTCTTGGAAAGATAGAGCATCTGATTGATGAGCTTCGACATTTTCACGGCTTCCGCTTTGATATACTCAAACCATTTTTCCTGTTCGGAAACGGTTTTTTCCGGCTCGGACATGATGACATCTATATTTGCCGAGATCACCGTGAGCGGCGTTTTCAGTTCGTGCGAAGCATTTGCGAAAAACTCTTTTTGATTGTTCCACGCTTTTGATATGGGCTTTACTATCCAGCCTGAAATTATTATGCTTATCGGGAAGAGTACGGCAAGCGTTCCCACTCCCACTATTATCATAATGACGAGCAGGCGCCGCATGGTGGCAAGCTGATTTGTCCTGTCTATGAATATCACTCTTGTTTTTCCGCCGGAATTGCTGATCTGATATATGTATGACACTCCCGACAGGAGGATATAACCGTTCTCGCTGTTTCGTGCGGAGATATCCTCGGCAGACGAACATATCTCATCTTCGTTCCCGGGCTTGTTGAAAGGACTGCTGTAGACCACTTCACCGCTCGTACCGTCGTGTTTGATAAGCACCGATATCCAGCTTCGTGATGTCGGACTTTTATCCGGCTCGCGGCGGGGATCCGAAAGACCGGGAGAACCGGGCGAAGACGGATCGGGCTCGGTCGGCGGCTGAGGCTTTGTGTCCTTGTCATCATGAGACAAGTCATTGCGCATTATGGTATCCCGTGCCGAATTCATCACTTTCTCGGTCTCTTCGGTCTCGGAATGCTGCATGAAGATGTATATCCCCGAGATTATCCCGGTTATAAGTATCGTCAGTCCGATCATTATGACGGCGGTGATGCGTATGCGGAGCTTTTTTATCATGTTATGACCTCATTTCACTTCCAGAATGTATCCTACTCCGCGCTGCGTTTTGATCGACACGTTCGATTTTATATACCCGAGCTTTTTTCTCAGGAAAGATATATAAACTTCAACATTGTTATATTCCGCATCTGATTCATATCCCCATATCTTTACGAGAAGATTTTCCTTGGTGATGATCTTGTTCGCGTTGCGGATAAGGAGTTCCATAATTGAAAATTCTTTCAGTCCCAGTTTTACGGAATTGCCTTGGCAGGTGAGGATATATGATGATATATCAAGTGAAAGATCGTCAAAGGAAAGCGAATTGTCGCAGATGAGCTCGGTGGCTGTGCGCCTTCCGAGGGCACGCACCCTCGCGAGCAGTTCCTCTGTCGAGAACGGCTTTGTGAGATAATCGTCCGCACCGCTGTCAAGACCTTTTACCTTATCGGATATCTCGTCTTTCGCCGTGAGCAGGATCACAGGAGTTTTTATCCCCTCCCTGCGCATCTTTCCGAGAACTTCTATCCCGTTCATCCCCGGCAGCATTATATCGAGTACTATCACATCATATATCCCGGTAAGAGCATTGTCAAGTCCGTCGATACCGTTATATGAAGCATCGGCAGTCATCTTGTTCTTGCCGAAGATCTGCACAAGTGCATCTGCCAGTCTCTTTTCATCCTCAATTATAAGAACTCTCATTATAATTCTCCTTATTGGCGGCAGTACCGCACAGAAAGTGATATATACTGCCCTCTGTACGGCTTGCCGGTCATAAGTATATCATGCTTAGCTTAAAATAATCTTAAATGCTGTTTTTATCATGTTATTCCATTTTATTGGGAGCGGTCTCATCCAGTATCTGCTGACCCAGTGTCAGAATGCCGTCATCCAGCACTGCAAATATCACCTTCATATCCGCACCGGGATTATTACGGAAGAAATCATTGCAGCTTTCTGCCGCTGTTCTCCATGCCTTGTCAACAGGATAACCGAAGATGCCTGCGGAGATAAGCGGAAAGCCTATGGAATGGCATCCGTTCTCCATTGCCAGCTCCAGCGACCTGCGGTATGCATTATAGAGCATCTGCGGTTCATTATTTCCGCCGCCGCGCCATACAGGACCTACGGCATGGATGATATATCCTGCTTTCAGGTCAAAGCCGGGAGTGATGACCGCAGAGCCGGTATCGCAATGCCCGATAGCGTTGCAGGCTGATTGCAGCTTTTCATGTCCTGCCGCACGGAATATAGCTCCGCACACACCGCCGCCTGCCCACAGTCCTTCATTTGCTGCATTGACGACAGCGTCCGTACACAGCTCCGTGATGCTTATTTTCTGTATGAGTATCTTGTTTCTGTCAGTGATAAACGGCTGTTCTTTATCGGCGGTATCGTTCTGTGATATGTTGTTCGTATCCATTTAAATATGGCACCTCCCCGATCTGTTGCTTTCAGGTATCATTATACAACGGATGTATGCATATGTCAACAATCGCAGACCTTGCTCCGGCTCATAAACGGGTATGTGTTCCGGTCCGGAAAATCAGCGGATAATTATTGACGTTTTCCTTAAAAGCGTGTATAATGGAATGTGTGAGTGCAGGATTGGCTGCTGCTGTTCTGCACAGTCGGCAGCAAGTATCGTCACCCGGATGTGTATGTAACAATGTCAGAGGAGGTAAAACACAATGAAGCGTGAACTCGGAATTGCCCGCTGCGGGCTTGCCTGCTGCCTTTGCTCCGAAAATGTCACCTGCAAGGGATGCAGGAGGGACGGCTTTCTGGAGCTGTCATGGTGCAAGGATGCAAAATGGTGTGAAAACCGCAGATGTGTCATAGAAAAGGGGCTTGCCGGATGCTATGAGTGCAGTCCGGCAGAGTGCCGCAAAGGTCTCTATGCGGAAAAGATAAAAGCCAGAGCTTTCGCGGAATTTGCTCACAGATACGGCATTGAAAAGCTCCTTGACTGCCTGGAGAGGAACGAGCAGGCGGGTATCGTCTATCACCGTGAAGGTATCATGGGCGACTACGATGAATTTGATGATCTCGAAGAACTGATACGCTTTATCGGAACAGGGAAAAGATGAAAATGTATTCAATGCTGAAAGGGTAAGGAAACCGTATGGATGATACATATGAGATGAGTTATCTGTATCAGGGGAGTTCTGCGGAGCTTATATTCAGAAAGGCTGAGATGAAGGATGCAGAGCTTCTGACAGAGATATACGATTCTTCATTCTACAGCGACTATATCAGATACGGTGAATGCCCCGGATACGTAAGAAGCGTGGAGGATATGGAGCACTCGATCGCGGAATACCCGAAATTCATTATCATATATGACGGCAGGGCGGTCGGCAGTATCTCATGCAGGGAAACGGAAAAGGGAGCATATGAAGTCGGGTGTCTGTGTGTGATACCGGAGTTTCAGGGCAGAGGTATCGGAACGGCTGCGATAGGATTCGCAAAAGAGTATTATTCGGGCTGGAAAAGCTTCACATTGGTGACACCCGCGGATAAAACCGGGAATATCGGGTTCTATACCGGAAAATGCGGCTTTGAGATACGCTCATATGAGACTGTCGGGAATGTGAAACTCGCTCGTCTCGTTCTGGAACGCCGGGCGGATGCGGTGTGAAAATTTTCCGGTTTGTGAAAAATAACACTTGCATTTTCCAAAAGTATGGTGTATAATAGTCTACGTGAGAAAATCAACGGGTGCTCGTGATACGGGCTGAGATAGGGGTAATTACTCCTGACCGTTTACCTGATCCGGGGTAATGCCGGCGTAGGGACTGATATAACGCAGTTTTTACAGAGACCTTACCTTTCAGACAGGGTCTCTGTTTTATTTTGCAAAGGAGAGTGACGGCGGGATAACGATTATGGGCAGATAGAAGGGGAGCGCCTTTTATCTTATAGTAACCGGCATTGAAACTCTTGCATCCGGTCTGCGCAAAGTCCATATATGCAAAGCTTTGCTTGACCGTATGTGCAATTTCCTGTGCCGCCTGCTATGGTTTTTGCGATGGGAACCCGTGTTTCGGGGTGAGAGGCAGAAAGCGATCTGCGACCGGACAGGCAAGTATATTGCCTGCATTTTTATCGAAATGAGGTATCTCAAAGTGAAAACAAACAACAAACTCATAAAAATGGTGGTACTGGCAATGCTCGTGGCTCTCGGCGTGGTGATATCGCCGATACTGCGTGTGGAGGGTATGTGCCCTATGGCGCATCTTATCAATATCGTGTGCGCGGTACTGCTGGGTCCCTGGTATTCTCTCCTCTGTGCGGCTCTGATAGGGATACTGCGCATGGTATTCATGGGCATACCGCCGCTCGCTCTTACTGGAGCGGTGTTCGGGGCGTTTTTGTCGGGTGTGTTCTATCGGCTGTCAAAGGGGAAGATACTCTTCGCCGTGCTCGGCGAGGTGATAGGTACGGGCATAATCGGAGCTCTGGTCTCCTATCCCGTCATGAGGTTTCTCTGGGGCAGGGAAGGGCTCGGCTGGATGTTCTACATACCGTCGTTCATCGCAGGGACGCTGATAGGCGGGAGCATCGCATATATATTCCTGCGCAAGCTCGCAGACAACGGTATGCTCGAAAAGATACAGACCAGCCTCGGTACGCCTGCTTACGAGGATACCGGCAGCACGCTCACAACAGCCGTGACTATCGCTGCGCTCGGAGGCATAGCATTCATAGTTATCGAGGTACTGATGAAGATATTCTCTCTCACGGGGCAGATATGGTCGTATGCGGCGTTCGGCTCTCTCGGGGTGTTCGCCGTGATAGCGCTGATATATCTTGCCGTGAAAAAGCTCGGAGGTGAAGGAGCGGTTGGTAAGTGATATCCGTCGGAGAACAAAGGAAAAGCATCCTCTCATACACTGCATAACAAATCCGATATCCATAAACGGCTGCGCAAACGTGATACTTGCCGCAGGAGCGCGTCCGATGATGGCGGAACATCCGGACGAAGTATCCGAAGTGACACGTACTGCGGGCGCGGTGATGCTCAATCTCGGCAATCTTACCGATGTGCGGAAAATATCCATGCTCATATCCGCAGAAACGGCGAAAAAGCTCGGCATACCGTTTATACTTGACACCTGTGGCGCTGCCTGCCTTGCAAACCGCAGAGAACTTGCCATGCGGATAATAAATGATATGACGCCGTCTGTGATAAAGGGGAATTATTCGGAGATAAAAGCGCTCTGCGATGAGGGATATTCCTCCTCGGGCGTTGATGCGGACGCGGCTCTCGGCACACAGGATATCGCCCGCTGCGCATCGGAGCTCGCTGTGAGATATGATGCTGTCGTTCTTGCAAGCGGTGTGACCGATATCGTCACGGACGGGAAAAGAATGACATATATCAGAAACGGCACCCCGCAGCTCGGCACGATAACCGGCACGGGATGTATGCTCGGAGCATTGTGCGCCGCGTATCTCACGGGAGCTTTGCCGTATGATGCGGCATCGGCGGCGTGTGCGGTCTTCGGGATATGCGGAGAGCTTGCGCAGACCGACAAGGGCAGCGGGACATTCTATGTGCAGCTGCTCGATGCGCTCTCAACAGTAAACGACAGTATCATCGCAGAAAAAATACGCACTGAGGAAAGAGGAAAGGTATATTGAAAAAGCTTGACACAAGGCTGTACTTCATCACAGACAGCACCATGTACAGCGAGGATGAGTTCCTTCGCCGTGTGGGTGCGGCTCTGAAGGGCGGGGTCACGCTCGTGCAGCTCAGGGAAAAGGAGCGCACATCGAGAGAGTATCTCGCACTTGCCGAAAAGGTACACGCTCTTACATCGGCAGCGGGAGTGCCGCTCATTATAGACGACAGGCTCGATATCGCAATGGCGGCAGATGCCGAGGGCGTGCATCTCGGACAGAGCGATCTCCCGGTATCCGCCGCAAGGAGGATATGGGGAAAGGATAAGATCATAGGCGCGACCGCCAAGACCGTTGAACAGGCGAAAGAAGCGTACTCACAGGGAGCGGATTACCTCGGTGTGGGAGCGATATTCCCCACCACGACAAAGGTGAAGACCATTCTCACTTCAACGGATACGCTGCGGGACATATGCAAATCCGTGCCTATACCAGTAAATGCAATAGGGGGCTTGAACAGTGGGAATATCGATATCCTCGCGGGAATACCGATAGCGGGGATATGCGCAGTTTCGGCAATAATGAAAGCGGACGACCCCTGCGCCGCAGCGGAAGGACTTTCGGCGGCAATGCGCGAAAAGCTCAATATATGAACATACTGCGGCAGATCGGGGGCACCACCTTCTGCCGCATTACAA
>JAILFE010000453.1 GCA_024697725.1 Oscillospiraceae bacterium | reverse complement strand
ACAAAGCCGTCGCCCTTTTCGTTGAGCGCGGTATTTATCTCATCGACGGTCTTGCACTGATATGTCCTGTTTGTACGGTTCTGAAGAGCCTTTTCGTACATACCCTTCGGGATCTCGTTTCCGAGCAGATCGAGTATCTTATTTCCGAATGTTTCAAGATCATTCTCAAGCGATACCGTGATCTTTTCGCCGCTGTAGCGCACAGCCGCGATGCACTGATCGTTTTCGATATCCTTGGGGCCTATCTCTATGCGCACAGGCACGCCGCGCATCTCATGCTCGGCGAACTTCCAGCCCGGAGACTGGTCGCGGTCATCGACCTTTACGCGCACACCGAGAGCTTTGAGCTTGTCGGCGAGCTCGTTCGCCTTTTCGATAACGCCTTCCTTGAACTGCTGTATAGGTATTATAACTGCCTGCACGGGAGCGACTGCGGGAGGCAGAACAAGTCCGTTGTTGTCGCCGTGTGTCATTATAACGGCACCGATAAGTCTTGTTGTAACGCCCCATGAGGTCTGGTGAGGATATTCGAGCTTGTTATCACGGCTCGTGAACTGTATCCCGAATGCCTTTGCAAAGCCGTCGCCGAAATAGTGCGATGTACCTGCCTGAAGAGCCTTTCCGTCGTGCATCATAGCCTCGATCGCATAGGTCGAAACAGCTCCGGCGAACTTGTCACTCTCGGTCTTTTTGCCCTTCACCACAGGCATAGCCAGCGACTGCTCGCAGAAATCGGCGTATACATTCAGCATCTGCTCTGTTTCATGTACAGCTTCCTCGGCAGTTTCGTGGATAGTATGACCCTCCTGCCAGAGAAATTCTCTCGAACGCAAAAACGGTCTTGTAGTCTTTTCCCAGCGCACTACCGACACCCACTGATTGTAGAGCTTGGGCAGATCGCGGTAGGAATGGACGATATTCGCATAATGCTCGCAGAAAAGGGTCTCCGAGGTCGGACGTACACAGAGGCGCTCCTCCAGCTTTTCATTGCCGCCGTGAGTGACCCACGCCACCTCGGGAGCAAAACCCTCGACATGATCCTTCTCCTTGTTCAGAAGGCTCTCGGGGATGAACATCGGCATACATACATTCTCATGACCCAGCGCCTTGAAGCGGGCATCGAGATCATGCTGCATATTCTCCCATATAGCATATCCGTAGGGACGGATTACCATGCATCCCTTTACGCTAGTATAGCTCACGAGCTCTGCTTTTTTGCAGATATCGGTATACCACTGCGCGAAATCATCTTCCATAGAGGTTATCGAATCGACCTTCTTTTTATTGTCGTTTGCCATTATTATCAGACCTTTCATATTTCATATTATTTTTCGTCCTTGCCCGTATCATCGTCCGATGCTTTCTCTGCATCCCCGGAGCTGCTGTCCTTTGCCTTTTCCCTCAGCCTGTCCACGAACTCTGCCAGCTTCGGCGTTACAAGCGTGATAAGATATATCACAAACAGCACTCCCGCAAAGGTGCCGAACAGCTTCAGATATCTGAAAACATCAACGGCGCTCTCTTCAAGAAAATACATACCGTCCGTCGGAACACAGCCTCCTTTGTCCAGAGCCGGTATCACTCCGGATCCAATACCGGAGCAATAAGCGCTCATACGGATATATTATACTACATTCTTCCGCATATTTCAAGAGCATTTGAAAAAATATTGGATATAGTCAAACGGCATCCCCTGCACCCTGAAAGCCGTAATTTTTTTCTGATTTCGCTTGCAAAAAAGTCCTGTATATGTTATAATAATATGATGAGTCTATACTGCGCAGAGAACGGTATACACCGGACAAACGGAGGAAAAAGCATAAATGCTCGATAAAAACCAGATCAGATCATATGCCTGGAGCAGCAACGTCTTTTTCAACGGGAACGAGCTTTTCGGCCGCAGATGCGCCGAGATATGCGATATCGTGAGCGACGGCCGCTCATACGATATACGTGCCAGAGTGAACGACCCCGAGGACGGCAGAGTATACGAAAGCAGATTTGTCATCGGCGGGGATATGTCCACCGTGATAATGGCAAAATGCAGCTGCCGAAGCCGCTGTGATGCTTTCGGATACTGCAAACACGTCTGCGCGGCAATGCTGCAGTATTCCGAGCAGAACGGCAGGCTTTCCCCGTCCGCCAAGCGTTTCAGCTCGCCCGAGGTGTCCATGCTCATCAAAAGCTATAACAGCATGGCGGAAAGCGATGCTGTGAATCAGCTCGAACCCGAAAAACTTGAGCTCGTCCCCGAGCTCGAAATGACAAACAACAGCCTGCTGCTTTCGCTGAAAATAGGCAGGAAGCGGAAATATATCGTCAGGAACATCCCGCATCTCGTGGATTGCTTCAATAACAATACCTGCTTTACCTACGGCAAGGATCTCTCAATCGAGCACGATGCTGATCTTCTCGACGAAAAAAACCGCCGTCTGCTCGATTATATATCAATACTCTCCCACACAGAATCAGCCTACCGCTATATCAGGAACGAAAAGAAATATCTCAGTATAAATGCTCTCTGGCTGGAAAAGCTGCTGAATATCGTTTCCCCGGACACTATATCCTTCATGGGAAAACCCTACAGCATAAAGCACGGGAATATACACGTATCCTCACGGCTCGAAAAAGTCTCAGAGCAGATGTACCGCCTGACCGTCACCCCGGAACTGTGTTATTTCGGAAAGGGTATGCGTTCGGTATTTGCCGATATGAAGGAGCATATATTCTATCTCTGCGATCCGGATTTTTCGCGCCGCACCGACCGCTTCTTCTATGCGGCGGCAAAAAGCGGATATACCATGGAGATATCGCAGAGCGATATAAATGCGTTCTTTTCGGCAGTGCTCACCCCGATACGCGATGATATCGGTCTGGAATATGACGACGAGCTTTCGGATATCATCCCTCCCGAAGCGATAATACGCCTTTATATAGATTCCCCTTCGCCCGACGCCGTGTACGGAAGGCTTGAATATACCTACGGTGAACGCACCTTCGGCGCTTTTTCCGATGACAGGAAGAACGACGGAATACGTGATATCCATACCGAGATACTGACCGAGAATATGGTGAAGAGGTATTTCGACGTTTCCGAAGGCGATGCTCATCATCCGCTCTCGATAACATCCTCCGATGATATCTACCGCCTTTTTTCCGAGGGGATAAGTGCTCTTTCCAAGCATATGGAGATATACGCCAGCGACCGCTTCAACCGTATGGCGATACGTCCTCCAGTTCATGCATCGGTCGGCGTGCGCCCTGAAAGCGGGCTGCTAGATCTCGATATAAGCGCCGACGGCTATGACCGCCGCGAGCTTGCACAGATGCTCGCCTCATACCGCCGCGGACTGAAATACCACCGCCTGCGCGACGGCTCGTTCATCGACCTTGACGACGATTCCCTTCAGGAATTCGCCGAGATACTCAACGCTCTCGATATCAGCGACCGCGCTCTGCTCAAAGAAAAAATAACCGTCCCGCGCTACAGGATGCTCTATCTCGACAGCCTCGCGGGAAAAACACAGAACATCCGTCTGAAACGAAGCGCCGAATTCAAGGATACCGTCCGTGCATTCTCCGATATAGCCTCGGCAGAATACAATGTCCCGTCAGAGCTTGAAAAGATCATGCGCGAATACCAGAAATACGGCTTTCGCTGGATGAAGACCATATCCGCATACGGCTTCGGCGGAGTTCTTGCCGACGATATGGGACTCGGAAAGACCCTCCAGTCGATAGCGTTCATGCTCTCGGCAAAGCAGGAATATCCCGACAGACACATAAAAAGCCTTGTGGTGTGTCCGTCGTCGCTGACTCTCAACTGGGAGCGCGAGATCAGACGCTTCGCGCCCTCATTGAATGCCGTGACTGTGATAGGCACTGCTGCCGTGCGTGCGGAAAAGCTGCACAGCGGTGAAGATGCCGATGTATATATAACCTCCTATTCGATGCTTACAAGAGATATCCTTGAATATGAGGATATCACCTTTGACCTTCATTTCATAGATGAAGCGCAGTTCATAAAGAACCACAACACCCAGTCCGCAAAGGCTGTGAAGGGCATACACAGCCGCATACGCTTCGCACTGACCGGTACGCCTGTCGAAAACAGCCTTGCCGAACTGTGGAGCATATACGATTTCATCATGCCCGGTTATCTGTTCAATTACAACCATTTCAAAAAGACCTACGAAACACCTATCGTGAAAGACGGCAGCGAAAGCTCGGTCAGAGCACTGCGCAGACTGACCTCTCCGTTCATACTGCGCCGCCTCAAACGCGATGTCCTCACCGAGCTGCCCGACAAGACGGAGATATCACTGTGCAGCGATATGACAGAGGAACAGCATAAGCTCTATATCGCAAATGTAATATCTATGAAGCGCGATCTCGGCATCGAACAGGGAAACGAGGACCGCTTCCGCATCCTCGCAATGCTCACAAGGCTGCGGCAGATATGCTGCGACCCGTCGCTCGTATACGAAAACTATGCAGGCGGCAGCGCAAAGCTCGAACAGTGCATGGAGCTTGTCACAAGCTGTATCGAATCGGGACATAAAATGCTGCTGTTCTCGCAGTTCACATCAATGCTCGCGATAATAGAAAAGCGTCTTGAGGCTGCGGGTATAAGCTACTATATGCTGACAGGCTCGACCAAGGCGGAGGAACGCCTTCGTCTGGTGAACAGCTTCAATGCCGACAGCACGAACGTGTTCCTTATCTCGCTGAAGGCGGGCGGTACAGGGCTCAATCTCACGGGAGCGGATATCGTTATCCATTACGACCCGTGGTGGAACCTCTCCGCCGAAAATCAGGCGGCTGACCGCGCCTACCGCATAGGTCAGCGCAGCAGCGTCACCGTATACAAACTGATAGCCAAGGATTCGATCGAGGAAAAAATACAGCTCCTCCAGCAATCCAAGGCAGAGCTTGCCGACATCGCAGTGAGCGGCGAAGGCGATATAACCCGTATGTCTCCGGAGGATATACTGAATCTCCTCGGATGACACCCAATTAATATAAAAGGACGATCTGCAATGAATATATTCAATCTGCTGAAAATGAAAAGCGAGGTCGCTTTTCTTTATGAAACTATCACGGTGCGCGAAGCCGTGGAAAGATTCAACGACCACGGCTATACGGCAGTCCCCGTTCTCAGCACGGAGGGTGCGTATGTCGAGACCATAACCGAAGGCGATTTTCTCCGCTATATGATCGCAGGAAAGATCTCGGGCGATATGAAGGAAATGGAGAACGACATCCTCATAAGCATCCCCGTCAAGAGAGATATCCGTGCCGTTCATGTTGACTCAAAGCTCGATGATCTTGTCGAGCTGTGCAAGACACAGAACTTTGTCCCCGTTGTGGATGACAGAGGGATCTTCATCGGTATAGTCACCAGAAAGGATCTTATCTGCTATGCGCTTGACAGATATAATCTTCTCAAAAAGGAGACTATGAACAAGTGAACCGTAACGACCCCAGACGCAGAAAAAGATCATCTCTTGCTCCCGCCGCATTGGGCATATGCGTTTTTGCCGTTACAGTCGGCATAGGCGCGGGAGTATTGCTTTCAAGACCAAAGGAAACACCTTCCGAACCTGCACTCGCCCCCGTTAATGAGATTTCGGTGACCTCCGCCGTCACCGAGATGACGACCGTTCCCGAAATGATCACCGAGACGGTCCCCGAAGAAACGGAGTACCAAAGCGGCAGACCGCGCCGCACGGAAAAGACCGAGGAATTCAAATCCTCCCGCGTGACCTCAAAATACGGACTTCTGGTAGATGCCGAGTCTATGGAGATACTCGCCACGAACAAGGGTTCCCAGCGGATATATCCTGCTTCGATGACCAAGGTGATGACCCTGCTCGTAGCCGCAGAGCATCTCACCGATGAAGATATGGACAAGAAATACACCATGTCCTTCGACCTGCTCCACCCGCTCGTTATGGAAAACGCCTCCCGCGCCGGCTTCGATGTCGATGAAGAGGTCACGGTAAAGGATATGCTCTACGGGCTGATACTCCCGTCGGGAGCGGATGCCGCTATCGGGCTTTCGGAATATGTCGCAGGCTCCGAGGATAAATTCGTGGAGCTGATGAACGAAAAAGCCGATGAGCTCGGTCTTAAAAACACCCACTTCACCAATGTCACGGGTCTTCAGGACACTAATCATTACACGACCTGCAGTGAAATGGCAATGATAATGAAGGCGGCAATGGATGACCGCCTGTGCAGGAAGGTATTATCCGAATATACATACACCACATCACCCACCGAGCAGCATCCCGAAGGGATAGTTCTCTACAGCACCATGTTCAGCCGTATGTACGGCAACGAGGTCGATGGTGTGGATATAATCGCCGGCAAAACCGGCTATACCGACGAGGCGGGCAACTGCCTTGTAAGCTATGCCGAAAAGAACGGAAAGAAATATATATGCGTCCTCGCCAAGGCCCCCGACAAATGGGACGCGGTATATTCCACCTTCAACGCATATTCCGATTATTTGCCTTGAACATCAGGTTATTGACATTTAACTACATCTGCGATATACTTTAACCATGGACCGCATAACATTTTCTGCTGCAAGGATGTGAATACAATGAATATTTTCCAAACACTTTCTTTCTTAGCCATATCCACAAAAACACGCACGATCATAATAGCCGCCGATGCGCTGATAGCTGCATTTGCAATAGTTTTCGCAGCAAAGAAATATCTTCTTCCGATGTACTCAAATGACCGTCTGCGCTTCCTTTCGATAATCTACTGGCTGATAACGGGCGCCGGTGTACTGACCTGCATAATCGGCATAGGCTTCAATGCCGCTGTCATTATCGGTCTTGCGCTGATACTTGTCGGTATCGTCCTGCTCATCAACCATTCCGGTATCAAGAGCCAAAGGAAATATCTGAACGATGTCGAAAAAATGCGCGACAAGGAACGCGATATATCATCCGATTCCGAGGAAACAGCAAAGCTGTTCTTCAAGGACAGGGTAGAGCATGAATGCGCCCGCAAAGCCGAGCTTCTGCAGGGACAGATGGGTATACTCACCATGAATGACAATATCCTCTGGGAAAACAAGGAAAAGCAGAGCTTAAAAGGCAATATGCAGTTCATCGAGAATCTGAAGGACAGGATAATGGGCGACAGCGAAGGCTATGCCCGGAATACATCCCCTGCATCCGCGGATAAGACAGCATACACAGCCATAAGCACTCCGGCTTCCGGGAAAACAGAGGAAAAAGCCCCTGACGAAACGGTTTCAAAGCTTGTTTCAGAACCTGTTTCCGAGCCTGCTTCCAAACCTGTTGAACTGAAAAAAGAAGCATCGGAAAACACATCTGCCGAAGAGGACAAAAAGAAGGAAGATATCTACAATACCGTACAGGCGATAATAAAAAAGTCCGACGACGACAGCGCCGACTGGCGTTCTGCCGCGGCAGTATCGGCGGCATACAGTCTTATAATGGGAACTCCCGACAGGGAAGAGCCCGCGGAGCCGCCCCAAAAGCAGAAAAAAGCCGCTCCCGTGTCCGCCGATAATAATATCGCCGGAAACAGCTTTTCCGAAAAGACCGCGCCTGCATCGACCGTAAATACCATTCCCGCAGACGATCCGTCCGCATGGCGCTCGTCCGAGGCCACATCCGCCGCATACAATACGATAATGAACGCAAAAACGACCGATCACAGCGGCGTGGACAAGCCCTCATGGACAAGGCTCTCCGATTCGGCAATGGATGCCATACAGAACGATATCGCCCTGTTGAAAAGGATGCCTCAGTACATACCGGAAAACGCATTCGGCGACAAGAATGATTTTGATCTTCTCGTTCCGCATATCGCTGTGAAATTCAATTCCTCCGATATCAAAATGACAGGCTCTACCGCCGTCCATGCGACATTTTCCAATTCGTATGACAAAAATATCGCAGGCACTATAAACGTCACTCTCAGGAGCAAGCTCGACGGCTCTATGATCACCGTCCCCGTAAATATCCCCGGAGAGGTCGGCGTATTCGGCGGCAGGAGCGTAAATGCCACGAATTATTACGTATCCAAGACCATAACGGAATATATATGCGTAAAATATGAATGGGTATCCGTCTGGACTATCGACACTTCCAGGGTCACCGACGAGGAAATAAAAAACAAGCTCGATACGCTCAGAGAAAATCAGCATAAGATATAGTAACATCCGGAGGTGTTATCATGTTAGGACCAAAATCCGTCGATCTTAAAAAAAGAACTGTATTTATTGATAATAAAGAGCTCCGCAGCCTCTCACCGGGATATGATTTTGAGCAATTCAGACTGAAATGGAACAAGACTGTCAGCGGCGAAGAGCATGATGAAGCCTTTGAAGCCGAATATGTAAAACAGTTCGGAAACTGCCGCGATGCATTCAGACATTATCTGGATAAGAATTGCGAAAAGACAGGAAAGGATCTGATAATATGAAATTCTCCGAAATGAAATACGTCCGTCCGGATATGGATAATATCCGCAGCGTGGCGGAAAAGATCGCTCTCGCTATCGAAAATGCCGACAGCGCCGAAAAGGCAAGGGCGGCTTATGACGAATTCAGCGCCGCTGCCGACAATTTCAGCACGATGTTCAATCTTTCGATGATACGTCATACGATAGATACCACCGACAAATTCTACGACGAGGAAACGGAATTTTTCGATGAGAATATGCCGATACTGACCGATCTTGCACAGAATATCACAAAAAAACTCGCCGAGAGCAGGTTCCGTCCCGAGCTTGAAAAGATATACGGCAGTCTCATGTTCAAGAATATAGACATTTCGATCAAGGCGTTCTCTCCCGAGATAATCACGGAAATGCAGGAGGAAAACAGACTTACGACCGAATATCAGAAGCTCATCGCCTCCGCGCAGATACCGTTCAACAACGAGACAGTCACTCTCTCACGCCTTACCCCCTACAAGCAGTCGCCCGATGAAAACCTCCGCCATGCCGCATGGGATGCCGAGAGCGGATTCTTCACCGAGCATAAGACCGAGCTTGACGAGATATTCGACAGGCTCACCATGCTGCGCGACAGAATGGCTCGGAAGATGGGATACAAGGATTTTGTCGAGCTCGGCTATTACCGCATGATGCGAAACGACTATAACAGGGACGATATCGCAAGCTTCCGCGATATGGTGATCAAATACTTCGTACCTGCTGCCGAGCGCGTATTCAAAGCTCAGGCAGAACGGACCGGCTGCCCCTATCCTCTGAAATACAGCGATACGCAGCTCTTCTCACCCAAGGGGAACGCAAAGCCGACAGGCACCGCAGAGGATATCCTTGCAGCGGGCAAGAAGTTCTATACCGAGCTTTCGCCCGAATCGGCAGAGTTCATAAACTTCATGTTCGACAATGAGCTTATGGATGTTCTCAGCCGCGACAAAAAAGCTGCCGGCGGATACTGCACCGAGATCGCAGATTATAAATCGCCGTTCATATTTGCCAATTTCAACGGCACCGCAGGCGATGTCGAAGTAATAACTCACGAAGCGGGTCACGCCTTTGCCGGCTATACCGCAAGGGATATCTATCCCTCCGACAACCGCTCGCCTACAATGGAAAGCTGCGAGATACACTCCATGTCCATGGAATTTTTCGCATGGAAATGGGCGGAGAGCTTCTTCGGCGCCGATGCGGACAAATTCCGCTGCCAGCATCTGAGCAGCGCGCTGAAATTCATCCCGTACGGTACTATGGTCGATCACTTCCAGCATATCGTATACGAAAACCCCACGCTCACTCCCGAGGAAAGACACGCCGAATGGAGAAGGCTCACGGGGATATATATGCCATGGATAGACCTTGACGGCTCGCCGTTCTACGGTGAAGGCAAGGCATGGCAGAGACAGCTCCATATCTATGAGAATCCGTTCTATTACATAGATTACTGCCTTGCACAGACTGCATCGCTCCAGTTCTGGGCGCTCATGCAGGAGGATTTCAAGGGCGCATGGGAAAAGTATATGCGTCTTGTACGCTGCGGCGGCACAAAGACCTACCGCGAGCTGCTCGCAGTCGCAGGGTTCCCGTCGCCGTTTGAGGGAGACACTCTCAAAAACGTGGCGGAAGCAGCCGAAAAATGGCTCTCCGAGCACGATTTCAAGGAATAAAAGGAGCATACCGATGAAAGACATCAAAGAGACCGTCATAAAATATATTGAAGATCATTTCGATGAGATACCCGCCCTTGCATCGAGACTTATCTCCCACAACAGCGTGAAAGCCCCGACGGAAAAGGATATGCCGTTCGGAAAGGGCGCTGCCGATGCGCTTGCCGAATTTGACGGTATGTGCCGTGATTTCGGATTCACAACAAAGAATTTCGACAACTACGCGCTCCATGCCGACATGGACGAGAAAGAGCCGCTGCTCGGCATACTCTGTCATCTTGATGTCGTACCCGAAGGCACGGGCTGGCATTCCGACCCGTTCAAGCCCGAGATACGAGACGGCAGACTTTACGGCAGAGGCGCTATCGACGACAAGGGACCTGCTGCTGCGGCGCTTTTCGCAATGCACTGCGTAAAGGAGCTGGGTATACCCCTGAAGGGCGGAGTCAGGATGATAGTCGGCTGTGACGAGGAAAACGGCTCCTCAGATATGGAATACTACCAGAAAAAGGAAAAATTCCCCGATATGCTCGTAACGCCCGACGGGGATTATCCCGTGATAAATATCGAAAAGGGTATGCTGCGCTTTGAGCTGAAATGCTCCGTTGACGGCATCGTTACTTCTCTTCACGGCGGAAAAGCAATAAATGCAGTCCCCGAATGCTGTGAGGCGGTCGTAACGGGCGTGACCTCATCTGAGATAATGTCATACGCAAACGGCATCGAAGGAGTCAGCTTCGAGGCACGAAACGGCAGCGGCACAACGATCATCACGGCAAAGGGCGTATGCGCTCACGCATCTACCCCCGAGCTCGGTCACAACGCCGTGACCGCTATGCTAAGACTACTCGGAAAAATACCCGCCTGCCCCGCACAGATAAAAGCTCTTTCGGAGCTTTTCCCCTACGGTGAAACTAACGGGCAGTCTCTCGGCATCGCCTGCTCCGATGAACGCTCGGGCAGCCTTACGGCTCTGCTCAGTGTGCTGGATATCGAAGACGGCAGACTGTGCGGAAAGATCGATTCCCGTTTCCCCGTTACATCCACTCTTGCGGATATTTCGGGAAAGCTGTCCGGTACGCTCTCCGATAAAGGCTTTGAAAGCA
>JAILFE010000431.1 GCA_024697725.1 Oscillospiraceae bacterium | reverse complement strand
GAAAGAAATGTTCACAGTGACCGGACGTGAAAGCTCGTTCACTCTCCGTCCCGAAGGCACGGCGGGAACTATCCGCTGTATGCTCGAAAACGGTATGCTCAACGATGCGCTGCCGCAGAAGGTATACTACGATCTTTCCTGCTTCCGCCACGAAAAGCCCCAGGCGGGCCGCCTTTGGGAATTCCACCAGTTCGGCTGCGAAATGGCGGGGAGCGCTTCTCCCGCCGCAGATGCGGAAGTGATGATCCTTGCCCGCTCGATACTCGACCGATTCGGTCTTGGTGCGGCAAAGCTCAATATCAATTCCATAGGCTGCACCGACTGCCGCCGCGAATACTACAAGGCTCTCCGTGCATACCTTGAACCGCACAAGTCCGAGCTCTGCGAGACCTGTCAGAGCCGCTTCGACAAGAACCCCATGAGGATACTCGACTGCAAGAGCGAGATATGCTCGGCTATCGCCAAGGATGCCCCCGTGATAACCGATTATCTCTGTGACGACTGCAAGGCGCACTTTGAAAGGCTGAAAGCCCTTCTCGATGCACAGGGGATAGAATATACCGTAAATCCCAAGATCGTCCGCGGTCTTGACTATTACACAAAGAGCGTTTTTGAATTCATCATGAGCGATGAAAAGTCGCAGATAACGATATGCGCGGGCGGCAGATATGACGGTCTTATCGCCGAGATGGGCGGCAAGCCGATGCCAGCACTCGGATTCGGCATGGGGCTCGAGCGCGTTATCCTCAGCATGAAAAAGAACGGCTTCGATTTCGGCGAGGGCAGAAAATGCGATATCTATATCGCTCCTATGGGCGAAAATGCAGCGCTGAAAGCCGCACAGCTCACAAAGGAGCTCCGCGACGAGGGCTTCTGGGCTGAAACTGACCTTATGGACAGGGCTCTCGGCAAGCAGATGAAATATGCCGACAAACTCGGCGCGGGATATGTCTTAGTCATCGGAGACAATGAGCTCGAAAGCGGAAAAGCCGTACTGAAGAATATGAAGACCCGCGAACAGACCGATATCATGCTGAATGAGAATTTCACAACGGCATTCGGCAACATATGCATAGGCGGTATGTTTGAAGATACACTGAACAAATAACTCCCGGAGGAAGATCCTACGGTGATATATGAAAGGACGGATAACCATGGCTGACAATATGCTTGGTCTTAAAAGAACACATTACTGCGGAGAAGTCACCGAGGCGGGGAAGGAAGTCACCGTCGGCGGTTATGTTGACAGGATAAGGAACAAGGGCGGCGTGATATTCATCGTGCTGCGCGACAGAACAGGCGTGGTACAGCTCCTCTTCAACGAAAAGAGCAGCCCCGAGCTGTTTGAAAAGGCAGCTTCCTGCCGCGGCGAATATGTGCTCATGGCAAAGGGTACCGTCGTTGAACGCGAAAGCAAGAACCCCGCTCTCAAAACGGGAAATGTCGAGATATTCGTCGATGATCTGCGTATACTTGCAAAGGCTCAGACCCCTCCGTTCGAGATCGTATCCGATTCCAACGCCAATGAAGAGCTCAGGCTCAAATACAGATATCTCGACCTCAGACGCGAACCGCTGCAGAAAAATATCATGATGCGCAGCAAGATAGCCAAGACAGCCCGCGATTATTTCTATGAGAACGGCTTTATCGAGATAGAAACGCCGATGATGATAAAATCCACTCCCGAGGGCGCAAGAGATTATCTTGTACCTTCAAGGATACATCCCGGCACGTTCTACGCTCTGCCGCAGTCGCCGCAGATATATAAGCAGCTCCTTATGGTAGCGGGTTTCGACCGCTATATACAGCTTGCAAGATGCTTCCGCGACGAGGATCTCCGCGCAGACCGTCAGCCCGAATTCACACAGATCGACATGGAGATGTCCTTTGTAGATACCGAGGATATAATGCAGATAGCAGAAGGGCTCATCCGCCGTCTTTTCAAGGATGTGCTCGATAAGGATATCCCCGTTCCCCTTCCGAGGATGAAGTATACCGACGCTATGGAGCGTTTCGGCTCCGACAAGCCCGATACCCGCTTCGGCATGGAGATAACCGACCTTTCCGCGGCCGTGAAGGATATTGATTTCGTCGTATTCTCCTCCGCTCTCGCAGACGGCGGCTCTGTACGCTGCATCACAGCAAAGAACGGCGCAGGAGTATTCACCCGCAAGGAGATAGACAAACTCACAGAATATGTAAAGGGCATCGGCGCAAAGGGTCTTGCCTATATCCGCTGGGTCGATGATGCACCTTCCTGCTCGTTCGCAAAGTTCCTCAAGGAAGGTGAGCTCGACAGCATAGTAAAGGCAGCGGGTGCGGAAAAGGGCGACGTCGTATTCATAGTCGCCGACAAGAACCGCGTTGTGCTCCCAACTCTCGGAGCGCTCCGTCTGAAAGCGGCAAAGCAGCTCGATATCATCCCCGAGGACAAGTTCAACTTCCTCTGGATAACAGAATTCCCGTTCTTTGAATGGAACGAAGATACAAAACACTGGGATGCGATGCATCACCCGTTCACTATGCCTATGGATGAATGCCTCGAATATCTCGATACAGCGCCCGAAAAGGTATTTGCCAAGGCGTATGACCTCGTGCTCAACGGAACGGAGCTTTCGAGCGGCTCGATAAGAATAACCGATTACGAGCTCCAGCAGAGGATGTTCCGCTCGCTCGGACTCACCGAGGAAGAGATAGAAGCGAAGTTCGGATTCCTCGTTGAAGCGTATAAATACGGCGCAGCTCCGCACGGCGGCATGGGCATCGGTCTTGACAGACTTTCCATGATAATGTGCGGCGCCGACAATCTGAAGGATGTTACAGCATTCCCGAAGGTGCAGAACGCCTCCGAGCTCATGTCCTCCTGCCCGACGGCAGTGGATGCCGAAAGCCTTGATGTTCTCGGCATAGAGGTGAAAAAGAAGGAAGACTGATCCGCTCTTCGGAAAAAAACAGTGCCGCTTTTCTGCGGCACTGTTTTTGAAAATCGACAAAATGAAAGGCTGTGGAGCAATGTCGCTCTTTACGATCTCCGATCCTCATCTCTCGCTCGGGTGCAACAAGCCTATGGATATATTCAGGGGCTGGGACAATTATGTCGGCAGGCTCGAGGAAAACTGGCGCCGCCTTGTATCGGACGACGATACGGTCGTTATGCCGGGCGATATCTCATGGGGGATGTCGCTGAAGGAATCATACGAGGATCTGAAGTTCATACACTCCCTCCCAGGAAAAAAGATAATCTCCAAGGGCAATCACGATTACTGGTGGACCACAATGAAAAAGATGAACGATTTCATAGCCGGGAACGGCTTTTCCACCATAAGCATACTCCATAACAATCATTACAGGTATGAAAGATACGGGATATGCGGCTCCCGCGGCTGGATCGCGGAGAACGGCGAGCCGGACGACGCAAAGGTGCTCGCCCGCGAAGCTGCAAGACTGGAGACCTCGATATGCTCGGCAGAGGGAGAGGGGCTCGAACCGATCGTGTTCCTGCATTACCCTCCGATATACGCCGCAACCTATAATTACAGCATACTCGATGTCCTTCACAGGCACGACATAAAAAATGTCTATTACGGACATATCCACGGCTCTTCACAGTCATATGCGATATGCGGCGAAAGGGACGGCATAATGTTCCGCCTTGTATCTTGTGATTATGTACATTTCGAGCCTGTCAAAATATTGTGAGTTGTGCAAAAGGCAGAAATTCGGAGAAGGGTATGGTAATATATTTTTGGATATGATATAATTACAATGCTTGCTTTATGCGCAGACGCGGGATATCCGGGGCGCACAGAGCTTATCCGGCAGACCGGCCGGCAGAGCGTAAAATGCCGCAGCGGCGGCGTTCGCTTTGGTTCAGGTATATTTGAAAGGAAGTAGTCATATGTTAAAATCGGCAAATAAAATCGAGACGAACAGATATGAGATCGAAGCAGAGGCATCCGCACAGGAATTTGAGGCTGCCGTACAGACTGCATATAACAAGAGAAAGAACCGCATAGCTATCCCCGGATTCAGAAAGGGCAAGGCTCCCAGAAAAATGATAGAAAAGCTCTACGGTGAAGCATTCTTCTATGATGATGCCGTAAACGCACTTCTCCCCATTATCGTCGGTGAGGCTATCACGGAAGCAAAGCTCGAACCCGTTGCAAGACCGCAGGTCGAGATCACATCTCTCAGCAAGGATACAGGCGTAAGATTCAAGGCTGTCGTAGTATCCAAGCCCGAGGTAGAGATATCCGATTATAAGGGTATAGAAGTTGAAAAAACTGTCAAGGATATAACAGACGAGGATGTTGACAAGGAGATCGACAGGATCCGCCAGAGACAGGGCAGACTCGTTACAGTTGAGGGCAGGAACGTTGAAAACGGCGATGTTACCGTTATCGACTTCAAGGGCTTCATCAACGGCGAGCCGTTCGAGGGCGGCGAGGAGAAGAACTATGAGCTGAAGATAGGCTCCGGCTACTTCATCCCCGGCTTCGAGGAGCAGATCATCGGTCACGCAGCAGGCGATGAATTCACCGTGAATGTGACATTCCCCGAAAACTATCAGATGACAGAAGTCGCAGGCAAGCCCGCAGAATTCAGCATCAAGCTCCACGAGATCAAGTCTCTTGAGCTCCCCGAGGTTGACGACGAATTCGTAAAGGATGTTTCCGAATTCGATACACTCGACGAATTCAAGAACGATCTCAAGACAAAGCTCACAGAAAGAGCTGCAAAGGAAGCTGAGACAGCATCCTCCAATAAGCTCTTCGAGACTCTCACCGAAAAGATGACGGCAGAGATCCCCCAGGAGATGTACGAATCAAAGATAGACGAACTCATCGACGAGTTCAGAGCAAGACTCTCCATGCAGAACCTCACTCTCGATATGTATCTTTCATACATGGGCATGAGCGAGAAATCCTTCAGAGAGACATTCCGCGATCCCGCCGAAAAGCAGGTGAAGCTCCGTCTTGCGCTTGAAAAGATCGCAGAGCTCGAAAATATCCAGATCTCCGATGAAGAGGTCGAGGAGGAGATCGGCAAGATCGCAGAGAAGGTCGGCATGACAACCGATCAGGTAAAGGCAAGAGTAACGACCGAATCCGTAAGAGATGATCTCAAGTCGGCAGAAGCTGCCAAGATCGTAAAGGAAAGCGCAAAGTTCTCCGCCTGACCTGTAGAATATTATAAGCAAGTGATATCCGACAGCACAGCCGTGCTGCCGGATATAACCGTATAGATGTGTGTGCAGCCGTTCGCGCAGAATGCGTGCGGATAAGATCGGAGGTATTCCCAGATGAGTTATATGCCTTACGTTGTTGAACAGACAAGCAGAGGCGAAAGACAGTACGATATCTTTTCAAGGCTTCTCAATGACAGGATCGTAATGCTTTCCGATGAGGTGAACGATACAACGGCAAGCCTTGTCATAGCACAGCTCCTTTTCCTTGAAGGACAGGATCCCGAAAAGGATATCAGTCTGTATATAAACAGCCCCGGCGGGTCTGTGACAGCAGGCTTTGCGATATATGACACGATGCAGTATATCAAATGCGACGTTTCCACGATATGCATGGGTATGGCTGCTTCAATGGGAGCGTTCCTGCTCTCTTCGGGCGCCAAGGGCAAGCGTCTTGCACTTCCCAATTCCGAGATAATGATCCATCAGCCCCTTATCTCCGGCGGACTTTCCGGTCAGTGTACCGATATCAAGATCCGTTCCGATCATATGGTATACACAAGAGAAAAGCTCAACAGGATCCTTTCCGAAAATACCGGCAAGGATATCGAGACCATAAACGCAGATACCGAACGCGACAACTTCATGACCGCCGAGCAGGCAGCCGAATACGGACTTGTCGATAAGGTGATAGCAAAGAGATGACAGCATCTCATGTATCGGAGGTACGTCAATGGCGGGAGATATGCAGATGAAAAAATGCAGCTTTTGCGGTAAAAGGGAAAATCAGATCTCGAATATGTTTTCATCGGTAGAGGCAAATATATGCGATGAATGCGTTATGTACTGCTATGAGCTGCTCATGAACAATAATGCTTTGGGCTACACTCCTCCCGGAAAGGTGAAGAATTTCGGTCCGAAGAAAAAGACAGGCAATGTCAGCATGATAAAGCCTGCCGATATCAAAAAGGTGCTCGATGACTATGTTATCGGTCAGGATCACGCGAAGATCGCGCTTTCCGTTGCGGTATACAACCACTACAAGCGCATAATGACCGAAGACAGCAGGAAGGACAGCAATTCTTCGGAAAACGATGTCGAGCTCCAGAAGAGTAACGTTATCCTTCTCGGCCCCACAGGCGTCGGAAAGACACTTATCGCACAGACGCTCGCAAAGATACTCCATGTGCCCTTTGCAATCGCGGATGCCACGACACTCACCGAGGCAGGCTATGTGGGCGATGATGTCGAGAACGTACTTGTTCGCCTGATACAGGCAGCAGATTACGATGTCGAGGCTGCCGAGCACGGTATAGTATATATCGACGAGATAGACAAGATAGGCAGAAAGTCCGAAAACACCTCGATAACCCGTGATGTCAGCGGCGAGGGCGTTCAGCAGGCACTGCTGAAGATAATAGAAGGCACAGTTTCCAATGTTCCTCCGCAGGGCGGCAGAAAACACCCCAATCAGGAATTCATCCATATGAACACGAAGAATATACTGTTCATATGCGGCGGAGCCTTTGACGGACTGGAACAGATAATCAAGAAGCGCGTCGATTCGTCAACACTCGGTTTCGGCGCGGATGTGCGCTCCAAGAGCGAGATCGACAAGAACATCTTCAAGGATGTCGTTCCGCAGGATCTTGTGAAATTCGGCATGGTGCCGGAGCTCGTGGGAAGACTTCCCGTGATATCGGTGCTGGAGGATCTCGATGAGCCCGCTCTCGTAAGGATACTCACCGAACCCAAGAACGCACTTGTAAGACAGTATACCAAACTGTTTGAAATGGACGGCATCGACCTTGACTTTGATGATGATGCTCTCACAGCTATCGCAGAAAAGGCGATAAAGATGAAGACAGGCGCAAGAGGACTCCGCGCCATCGTTGAAGGAATTCTCACCGATACGATGTTCAGCGCCCCCTCTGACAGCAGCGTGAGCAAGGTCACCGTGACAAAGGAATGCGTCACGGACGGCGCTGCTCCCGTTATCACCAACGGCAGGAGAAAGCTCGCAAAGAAAACGGGCTGAGGAACTGTCTGAACAAAAAAATATCACCGTTCGGTGCAGCCGCACCGAACGGTGTTTTTTATTTGGTATAGTCAACGACATCAGAAATTTCACATTCAGTCAAACAAAGCTTTGCATATATGAGCTTTGCGCAGACTGAATTCAGCAGTTTCATTCTCGTTGACTATAAATTACCGCAAACATACAAGGCATCCTTCCGTCAACAAGACTGTAGCTGACATTTTTAAAGCCGAGGCTTTCGATGAAGTCCTTGTATTGTTTATAATCAAAGCTTCTCTTGAAATCAATGCCTATCACAGAAAATGTTTTCCGCAATCTTTCGGCAGTCTTTTCCGATCTGTCGATATAGGTCGGTATTATTATCCTGCCGCCCTTTTTGCAGACACGTCTGAGACCGTCGGCTGCTTTTTGCGGATCGTCAAGCAGATGTATCACATTTGCCGCTATTACCGCATCAAAAAGCTCCGCCCTGTACGGGATATCCATGATATCCATCCGCCTTAGCTTTACATTTTCAAAACCCGCAAGCTTTTTCCGCGCGGCGTTGAGCATACCTATAGAACTGTCCGTAGCCACGAGAGTATGACATCTTTCTGCAACGGGGAGCGAGAGCAGCCCCGTCCCGCAGGCGCATTCAAGTACATCATCGTCTGCGTTTATATATTTTCCTATCTCTTCGGCGATACCTCTGAATACCTTTCCGTTGATGACGGTCTCACCGAGATCATATACGGGAGAAAGTGTATCCCATATCACTGTTATCACCTGCTGTCATGTTTCAAAGCCCACCTCGGGGAGCATTTCCTTTTTCTGCAGCTTTCTGCCGTAGTAAAGCGCTCTTACGGAATTGCATATCGCTAAGACCGCAACTCCCACATCGGCGAATACCGCCGCCTGCATACCCGTTATGCCGAGCGCACCGAAAAGAAGTATAAGCGCCTTTATGCTAAGCGAAAATACTATGTTCTGTGTAACTATCGCCATAGTATTGCGGGATATATCTATAGCAAGCGGTATCTTTGAAAGCTTGTCGTCCATTATCACGATATCCGCCGCCTCTATAGCCGCATCCGAGCCCATAGCGCCCATCGCGATGCCCACATCCGCACACGCAAGCACGGGAGCATCATTTATGCCGTCGCCGACAAATATAAGCCTGCCGTTCTTGCTGCACTGCTTTTTCAGCTCGGCGGTATGCTCTGTCTTCCCGTCGGGCAGAAGCTCGGGATATACCTCGTCGATGCCGAGCTTTTCCGCGGTCTCCCGTGCGGCAGCTTTTGTATCGCCCGTGAGCATGACCGTTTTCCTTATGCCGCACGAACGCATCGCAGCTATGGCAGAAACCGCATCCTCCTTTATCTCATCCGAGATGATGATGCTGCCGATATAACGGGATCCGACGTTTTCCGTGTCACCAAGAGCAGCGTATACGACCGTTCCCGCACCTTCGTATGCAGGGATATCACAGCCGCACTTTTCACTGACATATGTCCTTTTTCCGACGATAACTCTTTTTCCGCCGACATTCGCACATACTCCGCCGCCGGACTGCTCGCTGACATCGGTCACTTCTGAAACGTCGATATCCAGCCCGTACGCCCTGCGAAGCGATGCGGATATAGGGTGTGAGGAATAGCTCTCGGCATATGCCGCATATCGGAGCAGCTCATCCGATGAAACGCCCTCGGGATATATCCCCGTTACCGAAAAAGTACCTTTTGTGAGCGTGCCTGTCTTGTCGGTAACTATCATCTCTGCGCGGGACATTGCTTCAAGATAGTTCCCGCCTTTGATGAGTATGCCGTTCCGCGACGCCGCTCCTATACCTCCGAAGAATCCGAGAGGAACGGATATCACGAGCGCACACGGACAGGATATTACAAGGAACGTCAGTGCGCGGTATACCCACACCGACCACTCGCCCGTCACGAGCGAGGGTATCACTGCAAGCAGGACAGCGCCGATAACGACTGCGGGAGTATAGTACGATGCGAATCTCGTGATGAAATTCTCCGTCTTGGCCTTGTTGGACGAGGATTCCTCAACGAGCTTGAGTATGCGCGATACCGTGGACTGCGAATACTCACGGGATACTCTCAGCTCTATAAGTCCGCTCATATTTATGCATCCGCTGAGCACCTCGCTGCCGATATCCGCCTCACGCGGCACCGATTCTCCCGTGAGCGCCGACGTATCGAGCATAGTCCTGCCTTTTTCGATGACCCCGTCAAGAGGCACCCTCTCTCCGGGCGATACCGATATCAGTTCGCCGACTGCAACTTCCTCAGGAGATACGTTCACGATCTCACCGTCACGGATGACGTTTGCGCTGTCGGGGCGGATATCCATAAGACTGCCTATCGAGCTGCGCGAACGGCTCACCGCATAATTCTCGAACAGCTCGCCGATAAGGTAGAATATCATTACCTCAGCGCCCTCGGCATATTCACCGATAGCAAAAGCGCCTATCGTAGCTATGCACATAAGGAAATTCTCATCGAACACCTGCCCGCGCAGTATGTTTCTCCCCGCTTTTATCAGCACGCCGCTCCCCGCTGCAAGATATGCCGCAAGGAACGCTGCAAAGCGTATCATACCGCCGTATGGCAGAGCATCATAAGGTATCAGCAGTGCGGCGATGAGCATTACCGCTCCCGCGATTATGCGGCAGAGCAGCTTTTTCTGTTTTTTACTGAACTTTATCTTCACATTATCACTTCGCAATCGGGTTCAACCTTGCTTATGGTCTTTACCACCTGCTTCATGATCTTGTCGAACCTTGAATCATCGGCGTCGATCGTGAGCTTCTGGGTCATGAAGCTGACTGTCGCGGAATTCACTCCGTCGAGCTTGTTTATGGCAGCTTCCATTTTTGCGGCGCAGTTTGCGCAGTCGAGATCCTGAAGATCGTATACCTTTTTCATATCATGCTCTCCTTTATATCATCATATCAATATCCCGTCCGTTTCAAACGAACGCATGAACACTTGTTCATATATTTAATTATACTCACTTTCCCGCGAATGTCAATACCCCTGTAAAAAGTTTGATGTTTTCGTAATTTATTACAAAAATTCATGCGAGTTTTGTATATATTTTCGTATCATATTTCCAATGTCAAACATTGAAAGTCATTACTCGCAAAATGTACAATTTTAATGATATTTTTTTAACAATACTGGGAATTTTATAGTTTTTCGCGGTTTCTGCGAAAAAGCTCTTGAAATTGCAGTAATAATGTAGTATAATAGAATGTAGTGTGTATGCTCGGTATGAAAATATACGGCATACAGCGAATGTTCCCGTTTTCCCGCATCCGTTCGGGCGTAACGGGGCCCGGACGGTCATCCGGCATCCCGGAAACGGTACAGCTCCGGGAACCTGATCCATTGGCGATATTCGTCATTATTTGAGGAGGTTATACTATGGCAGAAAAAACTCTGATAGCCTTTGAAGGCACAGAGGAACAGGAAAAGCAGCTCCGCGAGGTCATTGCAAAGCATAAGAGCCAGCCCGGCGGACTTATGCCTACACTCCAGGAGGCACAGGGGATCTACGGCTATCTTCCCATCGAAGTGCAGAAGATAATCGCAGACGGTCTCGGAGTATCTCTTTCGGAGGTCTACGGCGTCGCAACATTCTATTCACAGTTCTCGCTCACTCCCAAGGGCGAGCACAGGATAAGCGTCTGTCTCGGAACGGCGTGCTACGTTAAGGGCTCGGACAAGGTGCTCGAGGCTATTGAACAGAAGCTCGGCATAAAGTCCGGCGAATGCACTCCGGACAAGAAGTTCTCCATCGACTCCTGCCGCTGTGTCGGTGCGTGCGGACGTGCTCCGGTCATGATGATCGACGAGGACGTTTACGGCAAGCTTACTGCAAAAGAGGTCGGTAAGATTATTGATTCATACTACAGTAAAGAAGGTGCCGATAAATAATGACTATTGAAGAACTGAACAAGATCAGCAAGGAATATGAAGACCTTATAAAGGTCAGAAGGATAGTTGCCGAAGAGGGCGAAAAGCTCGCGGGCGAAACAGGCTATCGTAAGCAGATACTCGTGTGCGGAGGTACAGGATGCACCTCCTCCAACAGCCAGGGCGTTATAAATGCTCTCGAGGAAGAGCTCAAGGCTCACGGCATAGAAAATGAGATCCTCGTAGTAAAGACAGGCTGCTTCGGTCTGTGTGCACTCGGTCCCATCATGATCGTATATCCCGAGGGCGTGTTCTATGCAGAGGCAAAGACAGAGAACGTAAAGCGCATCGTCGAGGAGCACATCATCGGCGGCAATGTCTGCAAGGATCTCCTCTATCAGAAGACAGTACATACCGACGGTTCGATAATCCCTCTTGCACAGACCGACTTCTACAAGAAGCAGATGCGTATCGCTCTTGAGAACTGCGGCGTTATCGACCCCGAGAATATCAAGGAATATATCGGTACGGGCGGATATCAGGCGCTCGCAAAGGTGCTCACTGAAATGACACCCGATGATGTTATCAAGTGCATAACTGATTCCGGTCTCCGCGGCAGAGGCGGCGGCGGCTTCCCCACAGGCAGAAAGTGGGCATTCGCCAAGGCTTCGCAGGGAGATATAAAGTATGTCTGTTGTAACGCCGACGAGGGCGACCCGGGCGCATTCATGGACCGTTCGATCCTTGAAGGTGATCCCCACTCCGTTCTCGAGGCTATGACGATCGCCGGCTTTGCGATCGGCGCTCATCAGGGTTATATCTACGTGCGTGCGGAATATCCCATCGCCGTTGACAGACTCAAGATCGCTATCGCACAGTCCAGAGAGAACGGTACTCTCGGAAAGAACATCTTCGGCACAGGCTTTGATTTCGATATCGAGATCCGTCTCGGTGCGGGCGCATTCGTATGCGGCGAGGAAACAGCTCTCATGAACTCCATCGAGGGCAACCGCGGCGAGCCCCGCCCCCGTCCTCCCTATCCCGCTATCAAGGGTCTATTCGGCAAGCCGACTATACTCAACAACGTTGAGACATGGTCGAATATCCCGAAGATCATACGCCGCGGCGCTGAATGGTACGCATCTATGGGTACCGAAGGCTCCAAGGGCACAAAGGTATTCGCTCTCGGCGGAAAGATCACAAACGTTGGTCTGGTAGAAGTACCTATGGGTACAACACTCCGCGAGATCATCGAAGAGATCGGCGGCGGCATCCCCAACGGCAAGAAATTCAAGGCTGCTCAGACAGGCGGTCCTTCCGGCGGATGCATCCCCGCAAAGTATATAGATACACCTATCGACTACGAGAGCCTCAAGGAACTCGGCTCGATGATGGGCTCCGGCGGACTTATCGTAATGGATGAGGACACCTGCATGGTCGATATCGCCAAGTTCTATCTGAACTTCACGGTGGACGAGTCCTGCGGTAAGTGTACTCCCTGCCGTATCGGTACAAGGAAGCTCCTCCAGTATCTCGAAAAGATCACCGACGGAAAGGGTGAGCTCGAGGATATCGACAGGATCGAAGAGCTCGCAAAGC
The DNA here is from genome assembly GCA_024697725.1 of Oscillospiraceae bacterium. Lineage (GTDB taxonomy): Bacteria > Bacillota > Clostridia > Oscillospirales > Ruminococcaceae > RGIG4694. The sequence continues at coordinate 2,031 of JAILFE010000431.1, read as the reverse complement.
ATATGCAGACCGCATCGCTCTGCGCACTCGGTCAGTCCGCTCCCAACCCGATCCTTTCTACTGTAAAGCACTTCAGAGATGAATATGAGGATCATATCCTCAACAAGCACTGCTCGGCAGGAGTCTGCAAGAAGCTCATCTCCTATGATATAGATCCCGAGAAGTGCAAGGGCTGCACGCTCTGCGCACGCAACTGCCCTGTCAAGGCTATCACAGGAACAGTCAAGCAGCCTCATGTCATCGATCAGAATAAGTGCATAAAGTGCGGTCTTTGCGAATCGAACTGCAAGTTCGGCGCTGTGATCAAGAAGTAGGAGGTTCGTAAGATATGGAAAACACAATGGTTCATCTTAAAGTGAACGGTATTGATGTGGAGGTGCCTGCGGGAACCACCATTCTTGACGCAGCCAAGGCAGCCAACATCGAGATCCCGACACTTTGCTATCTCAAAGACATAAACTGTATCGGCTCGTGCCGTGTCTGCGTCGTAGAAGTACGCGGCAGACTCGTTGCAGCCTGCGTATATCCCGTTGAAGAGGGCATGGAGGTACTCACAAATACCCCGCTCGTTCGTCATTCAAGAAAAATGACTCTCGAGCTCCTTCTCTCCAACCACGACAAGAAGTGCCTTTCCTGCGAAAGAAGCGAATTCTGCGAACTGCAGCGTCTTTCCAGAGAATACGGCGCGGATGAGGAAAAGTTCCCCTCCGAAGACAACAGATATGAGCTCGATGATTCTTCGGCTTATATCATCAGAGACAATAACAAGTGCATCAACTGCATGAGATGCGTTGCTGCCTGCCGCGATGTACAGGGCATAAGCGTTATCGGAGCTATCAGAAGAGGCTTCAATGCTCATGTCGGCTGCGCATTTGAGGAAAAGCTCGGAAATGTTGCCTGCGTAGGCTGCGGTCAGTGTATCGTTGCCTGTCCTGTAGGCGCTCTCCGCGAGAAGGACAATACCGACAAGATCTGGGACGCTATAGCAGATCCCAATAAGAAGGTAGTATTCTTCACAGCTCCTTCCGTAAGAGCAACACTCGGCGAAGCATTCGGCTATCCCGCAGGTACCAACGTTCAGGGCAAGATGGTCGCTGCTATCAGAAGACTCGGCTGCGATAAGGTGTTCAATATGGACGTTACTGCCGATCTCACTATCATGGAAGAAGCAAACGAGCTCCTCGAGAGGATCACAAAGGGCGGCACAATGCCGATGTTCACATCCTGCTGCCCCGGTTGGGTGAAGTTCTGTGAGCACTATTATCCCGACTTCCTCCCCCACCTCTCTTCCTGCAAATCTCCTCAGCAGATGTTCGGCGCTGTTCTCAAGAGCTACTACTGCCAGAAGAACAACATCGATCCCAAGGATCTCTTCGTTGTCAGCGTTATCCCCTGCACAGCAAAGAAGTTCGAGGTAACAAGAGAAGAGCAGAGAACGAGCGATTTCGACGACTGCGATGTAGCACTCACAACAAGAGAGCTCGCAAAGATGATAAAGCGCTCCGCTATCAAGTTCAATGAACTTGCTGATGAGGAATTCGACAATCCGTTCGAGACAGCAACCGGTGCCGGCGCTATCTTCGGCGCAACAGGCGGCGTTATGGAGGCTGCTCTCAGAACAGCTGCATACAAGCTCGACGGCAAGACAGAAGCCCTCGTATTCAACGAAGTAAGAGGTACAGAAGGCATCAAGGAAGCCGAGTACACTATTGCAGGCAAGACTGTAAGAGTTGCCGTTGCATCCGGACTTGCAAATGCAAGGACACTTATCGACGGTATCATCAGCGGTGAAAGAAAGTATGACTTTGTCGAGATCATGGCTTGTCCCGGCGGCTGCATCAACGGTGGCGGTCAGCCTTATGTTCCCGATCTTATCCGCAACAATGTCGATCTCAAGGCTGTACGTGCAAAGGCACTCTATGACCTTGACGACAAGCTCGAGCTCAGAAAGTCTCACGAGAGCCCCGTTATGGATCTCCTCTACAACGACTTCTTCAAGGAGCCCGGCAGCGAGGTATCTCACAAGTATCT